>JARYLT010000140.1 GCA_029907515.1 Spirochaetota bacterium
TCCATAAATGATTGCGTTATAACACCTTCAGTCTTAGGCCAGTGTAAACTTTCCTGTGCATTATGAATGAATTTTATTCCAGCAAGAGTGATAATTATACCAAAGACGAAAAGAAAAATTACAATTTTTTTCTTTTCTGACATAGACTGCTTCCCTCCCGTATAATAGTAATAATTGTAAAATACCATGCATGTATAACTATTTGCCGTTGATGGATACAAAGCACAACCTTGCGCTTTTATTTTTGAATAATTACTTATTTTATAACCGCTAAAACGTTTTAACAGTAAACTTGCATCTTCCCATACTATGATTAATATAAATTTTTATTAAAGTATAGTAAAATCATAGATAAAAGTCAATCATGTTATAGCCATTTTGCTACTGAACCGTTAGCAGTTGTCTGTACATAGAGTATTGAAGGGAATAATTCTTTCACATCATCAAGGTGGGAAATAATAAAAATCTGGCGGTATTGTTCCTGAAGGGTGTATAAGGCATTAATTATTGCATTCCTGCGTTCATTATCCTGGCTGCCAAAAATTTCATCAAACGCCATAAATCCAACCGCACCGCTGCCACTGAAATCCCTGATAGCATTGCTGATAGCAATCCGCAAACAAAGATTGGCACAATCAATTTCACCTCCTGAAAATCGGCTTAACGGGTACCACCTGCCATCATCCATTATCTGGAAGTTAAAAGTATCATCCATTTCAATTGCCTGGTATCGCCCCTGAGTTAATTGATTGAAAAGGTTGCTGGCATAATTGGCAATAACAGGCCTTGCCATCTGAAGCACTGACTCTCTGAATCCATCCATGATTTTATCTAACCGTTGCAGCAATTCAAATTCCTGTTTAGCAGCTTCAATCTTTTTACGATTTTGTTTATCTTTTTTAAGCTCATCATCAATCTTGCCAATTGCATTCTTGATATCATTATACAATAATTTTTCTTCATTTAATTGTTTTATTATCTTTTCTTTTTCCTGCAATACTGAATCATATTCATTTTTTACTTCATGATACAATTTTTCTGAAAAGCCCAGGTTAGCAATATCCTCAGTAATTTGTTTTATTTCAACCGCTCTATCATTCTTCTGTTTTTCAAGCTGTCCAATTCTCTGCTGTACAACGGGAATCTCACGTATCTGTGCTTCTAATCCAATGAACGTAGTATGGACCGCCTCAAGTTTAGAATATTCTTCTACTATATTTGCATACTCCTGTTCATCAAACATTACCGCACTCAATTCCTGTAACTGCAAGCCAATGGCATCAAGATTATCTCTTTTCTTTTTTAGTTCACTCAGCGCTTTTTCAACATTTTTTTTCTTTTCTAACAATTGTGCTTTCTGTTGTTGTAAAGCATTTAACTGTATATCTAATTCTTTTACTTCACGTTCAGTGTTTTTCAACATGCTGTCTTTCTTTTCAGCAGCACTCTTCAGTATGGCCAATTCTTTTTTTTCATATTCTTCAATTTCACTCAATAGTTTTGCAATTGTTGCATCATAGGCTTCATGCAAAGGGCGCAAACATACAGGACATTCAGCTTCCCTGCCAAGCTTTTCAATCTGTTCAATATGCTTTTTTCGGTCTTTAACAGCCTTTTCAATACCGCCTATATGTTCTTTTATTGCATACAGTTCTTCCTGTAAAGATTTTGCTGTTTGTTCTATGTCTTTTTTCCTGCTATCATTTTGTTTAATCGTTGTTTCAAGGTCATCAAGTTTTTGCAGTTCACTCTGTTCTGCTTTTATACTTTTTTCTTTTTCATGTAACTCATGCATAAGTTCATCATATTGTTTCTGTAACGCCTGCTTTTTCATATTCATTGCACGCGCCTGTTCAAGTTCCTCTTTTTTCTTTTTACATTCAAGGTACTTTTTCTCATGACCATACATCTTTTCATATTCAGCTTTTGCATGTTCAAGCTTCTTAAGTCTTTCTTTGGCTTCAGCAATATTTTGCATGCAGTTATCAAACTGTGCCTGTAATTGTGTTTGTTTTTTTAGTAAATCATTATGTTTTATGTAAAGTTCTTGCTGTTCTTTAAAGTTTTTCTGCACATTGATAAACTTTTCTGAAATCAATTCATGGTTTCTCTGCAATGTTTGTACTTCCTTTTCTTTGTGTGATAGTTCCTGATACAGCTTCTCCAGTGCCGATTCGTTTGCCTTAATTTCATCATCGCTCAAAAGCATCACCTGTTGCCCTTCAATAAATCGCTTTTTATCATTTCTGTCATTGCGTATCATCTGTACAATCTCATCCAGCAAGCTGAAACCCATTATTTTTCTGATGAGTTCTCTACGATCAGAACCTCCTGTTTCTGATATCTGTCTGAGTTCACCCTGTGCTGCAAACACTGAGTGCGTGAATGCATCCTGCGGCATCCCCAGTATATCTTCTATTGTCCTGTTCACATCAGTAGCACCAGTTGCTATCGCCACATCATTTTTATATAATGAAGCATACTGATTCAGGTTTTTCCCTCTAAATTCACGTACAATCCTGTACTGAGTATTATCAATTTGAAAAACTAACTCAATTGAAACAGAAGCTTTTTCTTCCGCAAACACTGAGACCATATATTCCTTTGCAGTTGGCAAAACACCGTAAAGAGCACACACAATAGCATTAAAGATGGTACTCTTTCCACTACCATTTTTCCCAATAATCCCAATGAGTCCTTCCTTAAACTCAATGGTAGCATCTTTATATTGTCTGAAATTTTTCAAGGTAAGCTTTTGTATAATCATTAGCTATTCCTTTATGTCAGAAAATTGCTCACGGTATTTTATAAAATAGTGTTTACCCAGCGCTTCAACTGCTTCTCTTTCTTTTTCATCACTGATTGATTGTTTACAATATGCTGCAAAGACTTCTTCAATTGAAATATGTTCTTTATATGATGAACTATCGCTACGCTGCTTTTTAAAAATTCTTTTAGGCAACACCACAAGCGCCTGTGGAAATTGCTGTGCAATCCACATATTGCTCACAGCAACACTTTGATGTGCATCAATGTCATGCAGATACACACTTACAATAGCACCCTGCGCAACCTGTGAAGAAAGTTCCTGAATATTTTTCTTAATATCTTCTACAGAATACTCGCTGCACGTTTTTATATCAAATCTCACCCAATCACGGATTGTAATAGGATTAAATTCTATGTTTGTTTTTGTGCCGATAGTAACTGTTACAAAGCCTTTCTGCTTGCCAGCTTCCCTATCGCTGAAGCGTTCCGTTGATCCACTGTAGCAGACATTTTCCCACCGCGGTAAAATGTTAAAATTATGCCAGTGCCCCAACGCTACGTAATCAAATTCTTTTAAAAGTGAAAAGTATTCTTCAGGAAATATCCGCTCACCATATTCATCAAGCAGATAGTCTTTCCCAAGCGAGGTATGCATTAAAAGTATGTTATGCCTCTGCTCTGGCTCAATCTTCTTTATTTGCGTTATAAATTCTGCATCTTCATGGATATGCGGCAAACAGTGCAGATGAATACCATCAAGCGAAAAGCACTCATACTCCCCTTTATACACAGCATATACACCATCTATCGTCTGTAATGCCTGCAAAATGGGACTGGTGTATATGGTCTTTGGTGTACAGTGATTTCCAGCAATAACAATAAATGGAATACCTGCCTGCGTTATTCTTTTTATGTGCTGTAACCCCTGTATGAGCGCACGGTTGGAAGGCGAAGAACGGTGGAATAAATCCCCGGTATGGATAACAAAATCAGGTTTATACTGAATAATACTGTCAACAGCATTTGCAAATGCGTTATATACATCAGCTTCACGCTGATTGATGCCATCATCATTAACTTTATCAAAATCATTAAACCCTAAATGGCTGTCAGAAAGGTGTATAAATACTGGCATAATAAAACCCTTAATTAAACATATAGTATTTAAACAAGTGATGCATAAACAATTGTCAACCACATTAAAAACAAAAGGCTGCATGATTGCAGCCCGTAAAATAATATCTTTGCAAATATACCAGAACACTAATACAAAATAACTACATTGACAATGGATATGATGCCATTGCATATAATGTCAACGGCTGGTCAAACCAATCATCCATATCAATAGCATCATACCGGATACCCGCATCAAGTATTATTGGGTCAAGCTTCATAGCATATCCAGCTTTTAAAAACAAAGTTGTATAATCATCTTCTATTTTTTCAGTATAGGTGCCAAAGAATGGAATAGTATATTTCATTTCGAATTCAAAATGTGTTCTTCCAAGACCTGCACCAAAATATATCCCGTTGAGTGCTTTTTCCAACCAGTAACGAGCACCTATTCCATATTGATACATAGTAATACTGTCGACATCTGTTGAAGTGTAGAGATAATAGTACCCATCAAGCTCCACAGAAACATTTGGAACAACAGCATACTGCGCCCCTACTGGCAAGGAAATGGCATAATCAATAACATCCCCAAAATCACCCATTGGATATACTACACCCAGACCAGCTGAAAGTGCTACATTCTGCTCAGCAGCAAAAACTGCTACCGGGAAAACCAGTAAAACAACAAACATCGTAACGCATGCTTTTTTCATGTATTCCTCCTTACTTTTTTTAATTACTTTTGTAGTTCTGGTATCTTTATTTTATTTTTTTGGATAAATGAAAATATGTTAAATATTTTTGTCAATCTTTTTTTTATTTATAAAATTATCTTTATGCAGCTTCAAGTTTGAAGTATACTACGCCGTACCTCCTGTACGGCTACCATTGCCCTTTACTTTTACTTTTATCCACCTTTGCTGTTTTAAAAGAACGCTTTGATCTGGCTTATGCCTTTGGGTGTGCTTTTTCTTCTGCTTTATATTCATTATATCCATATGTTGCATTCTGCTTTATTTCTCTGCTAATTGTTGAATGATGCCTCTTTAATCTACACGATATTTCCCGTAAAGATATTCCTTTGCTATAAAGCATTGTTTTGATGACAATTCTTTCTCTTCATTGTATATGAGTATAATGCCTCATACATACCTGCTTTTTAGTTTTTGTTGTTGGAACATCCACTCTAAAGGATGTGTTGTGTATGAGGCTACATGTATTCTATTTTGTGTTGCACTTCACCAATTATTACTAAACAATAAAAAATAAAAAAATGCTATTAATAGAAAAGCCTCCTTATACAATGTATCATCTAAATCTCACGCGTATAAGGAGGTTATCAAATGACATTCAGGGATATTGACTATGATATGATGCAAAAAGTCAACTCTATTGTAAAGCAGAACAATTATAATCGGTATATCAAGAAGCATCCAGTAGAGAAGATGTTTTCGATAGTATTATTTCATCAATACATGGGATTACAAAATGGGAGGAATTTGTTGTTACAACTGAAATATATACCTGGGATAGATAACCAGAGTATACCCAGTCAAGGTGAATTATCAAAAAAACTAACCTATCGATTACCTGTTGGATTATGGGAACAACTATTTGGGATTAACGTAGACGAATGCGGAAGTTGTATCCAGCATTTATTTCGTATTTATTAGTATTGCTTTCACAAATGAGTGACGCCACCCCCATAAGAGTGTTGAGGGATTATGTGTATCCGTATTCTCAGCTTTTTATGCGTATCATTTGTGTTTCAAAATATTATAAACATTCTGAAAATATTTTACATTTTTCAGGTTAAGGAATTAATGGTGAAAATAAATAATAAATTAATAAATAAATTTATAAATTTTATTATCATGAAAAATCATAGTATTATGATAAATTGAAACGACTCGTCAGTTTTATTTATTTTGTTGTTTAGGTTTTTTATACAACATAAAATAATTTTATATGGGCATTTGCCTAAGAAAAATCCTTCTGGACTGAATATTTTTGTTGATTTTTTAAAGCATATATATTTAGTATGGTGTTGTTTGCTAACGGATTATAATTTTTTATTTAAGTGTTATTCTGATGAACAATGATATAGGCTTTACTGAAAATACTTATCCAGTAAAATATTTATTACAAATTGCCAATTTACATAACGCTACTCATTCTGTATCAGAATATATAAAAAAATTAAAAAACATTATTTATCTTTTACATATACCAGTCTTTAATATCTCATGCCTATCCAACATTGATGGAAGTGACCATTTATTAATATTTCCTGAATTGCATACATTAAAAAAATTTATTCCACAAATAAATCAAGATCTCCTGAATTTAGAGAGTACCACCATTAATATTAAAAAACTTATAGCAAATCGAAGTATATTTAAAAAAAGTATTTTATTTTCAATTTTACGAGGATACATAACTTTTTCTGATACTATTAGTTTTCCCGATACAATAAGCATGAACAAAACGATATACACTCTTGAACAGATAGTAAGCGATTTTTCACTGGCAAGCAAAGATTTAGCAGCAATTCTTACTAATGATATTCAAAAACAAATTATTGAATCACCTTATTTTGGAGGTGTAGTATCTTTCCCACTAATTGCTGAAAAAGAAACTATTGGTTCATTTGATATAATTTATCCTAAAAATCACACCATTTTAGATGAAAATGAATTTTCAACCCTTGAACTTATTGCACGACTAATTGCTAATGGGCTCAGACAATACCGCTACCAGAATAAAATTATTATTTCTGAAACGAAATATTCATCACTTATCAACGCCATACCCATGGCACTTTATGTAATTAACAGAGATTATACAATCATTGAAACCAATGATACCTTTAAAGAATGGTTTTCAATTGAGCATCCACTCAATAAAAAATGTTATGAAATTATAGCTCTAAGAGATAAGCCTTGCAATGATTGTATTGCACTCAGAGTCATGAATCTGGGAACT
>JARYLT010000141.1 GCA_029907515.1 Spirochaetota bacterium
GCAAATAATTTTTATGTATCTGGTAGGATTACACACTATATTGGACTTGACCACTGCATTTTAAGCTATAGTATCAAACTTGATATTTTTTTGCAACATAAATTCCTGCTACGTGATAAGCTGAACAGTAATAATGAAAATTTAATCGTCAAGAATACCCTGTTACTACCGATAGTATAAGTAAAATAAAACGTTATGATAACATTATATATGCAATTTGTAAAAAAATATTATTTATTACATCTTTTTATATTATTATGTCTTATTGTTGCACCATTAGAAAGTGCTCCAGCTGCTATAATACCTGTTATCAATGATCTTTCCCGAAGCAATGATACTATTACCCTGTTACGTAAGGATATACGCAAAACACTGTACACTATAAAAAGCAATAGATCGGTTGAAGAATTACCCGAACTTGTTATGTATAAATATATAGTTAAAAAAAATGAAACATTCTGGGATATAGTATCTATTACAAATCTTGATCTTGATACGATAGTTTCTGTTAATTCACTTTCAGCTCCATCAGATATAAAGAAAGGGCTTATTCTTTATATACCGAATATGCGTGGCATAATACATGAAAAATCTCAAAATGAAAGTTATGATACCATTGCTATGAGCTATAGAATACCGGTACAATATATTCTAAAAGTTAACAGAATAGTGACTAACGAACATAAACAATATATATTTATTCCGTGTGGGACCCTATCTGATTTAGACCGCTCCCTTTTTCTTGGAACAGCTTTTGTTTCACCACTAACGGTTGGCAAGCTCAGTTCTTATTTTGGCGTTCGTAAAGATCCAATAGACCATGCACACAAATTTCATGCAGGTGTTGATATTGCATGCCCCATAAATTCACCTGTCTATGCATCTCGAGATGGTGTGGTTGTATTTTCCGGGCTCCTGGGAGGCTATGGTAATCTGGTAGTTATAAAACATAGCAGAGACTATTTTACATTATATGGTCATTTAAATAAAATACTTGTTCAAAAGGGGGCGATAGTTACTGCAGGACAGCTTATTGCAAAATCAGGAAACACTGGAAGGACTACAGGTCCTCACCTACACTTTGAAATAAGGAAAAACAGTAAACCAATAAATCCATTATTATTGCTACGATAAACTAATCAATTGCATCAAGCAGCGAATATACATCTGTACCGTCTTCAGGATATTCAGCCATCAGAAAAGTAACCAGCAATTGTAATTCTTTATCACTGAATTGCTGTACCATCTCATTTTTAAGTGCATTTGCAAACGGTACTGCAAATTTCTTATTCTTACCGGGCAACACAATTAAAAATTTATTTCTATCAATCCTTGCAGTAAAATCACCATCAGAGAGTCGGCTGATGATAACTGCTTCAATTTTATTCATAAGTTCCTGGGTTTTTTCTAACCCCTGAATTGTATAGTACCGCTTTAAATTTTTAATTGTAAAGAGTATTATGGTAAGAGGAATTGTTAATCTGGTAACATTAGCCAATTCTTTATCAATTCTGTTAAAAACAGGTAATATGACATCACTATAATTAACATATTGAGATTCAATTAATTGCAATGTCAGATAATGACTCAGTAAAACATCTGTCATTACTTTGAACCGTTCAAACTGAATTTCCCTGCGCTGGTAGTCACGCAGCCTGAAGACACAGAAAAAACCCAGCATCTCATTAGCAACTTTAAATGGATTAATCCAGAATAATGTCATCTTGCGAATACTGCTTTCTGAAAAAATCTCCCTTATTGCCCTGTTTCTATCAAAATCTTCTAAGTCTGCAGCTGAATGTAAGGATAATATATAGTCAATAAACGCTGAATCACTATTAATAGAATTTGCAGAATCTTTAAGAAGCAGCATATCTTCCTCATCTGTCAACAATAAAGAATACCTTCCATCCTTATTATTTTTAATATACACTGCATAACTTAAGAAACCATTTGCCTTCATAATACTGTGGGCACTTACCTTGAAATGATCTTTTTGTGGGTACTTTCGTAAACTCTGTTTATATTCATCCAGTTCGTTCCAGAATTTTCTGTCGTCTACTGATTTGCGTATATCATTTTCCAACTGTTCCATCTTATGCACTTTCTCATAGGTTATGGCAGCAAATTCATTTATCCGTTCAATAAAATCAATTTCCTCTTCATTATAATCCCCAATTGTTATCTTTTCACCAAGAACCAGAGCACCAAAGACCTTTGAATCATACCCTAAGGGAATAAACAAACGAGCATCAATAGCAATTAACTGATAATATTCATCCCTATATTGGGTTTCCTGTTTAAACTGTTCTATATCCACAACCCCTTTAGATTGCATAAGTATATTAAAAAGGCCTTTTCTTATATCAAATCGTATATTTTTATTTTTTATTGTTATTCCTCTGGAATCAGCCACAATTAAAGAATTCTCATCATCAGCGCTTACTACCAGTAATGTAGCAGATGCAGATCCAATCTGACCCATAACAGAGAAAAGGATGGCATCATACAATTCATTGAGCGAATGAGCTTTAATGATTTCTTTACCAATTTCATATAAAACAACAAAGTCTTGAAACTTCTTATCAGGCTTTATGGAATACTCAGTAGAAATAGTTTGTTTTGTGGTATTACCTTCCTGCATCACACGCATACTATCCTTATTGTCTTCCATGGATTCAATAATTCTGAATTTTGGGTTACCATCTGACCTATTATCAAGATTTTTATCTTTAAATTCGTTTGTTTCCTGAATGCTGTTATTCTGTAATAATTTTAAATCCGGTTCATCTTCAGGACCTAAATAATCGGGCTCACTATTTAAAATAAGTTCCTGGTCCTGCATTATTATGGTATCATAATTAGTTGTATCTGTCTCAACGTTATCTTTTGCTGGAGTATTATCATCAGGTAAAATAAATAACTCATCCTCGATGGGCTCAATACTTTTCAGGTCCCCATTACTCAATTCAATGGTATTTCCATCATCCGGTAAAGCTGTCGATGCATCATCTTTTCTATCATTAATAAATTCAGTCTCTGCAGGTCCAATAATTGTATCTATCAGTGTTTCTTTACCCTTTTTATTTATTTCCTGTTTATACTGTAATGCTTTCTCCAGTAACCCCATACAGGTTAAACTCCTAATTCATTTAATACCTTAACGTACAGGTCAAAATATTCAGAATTGGCAAAATTCTTTATAACATCTTCTGGTAATTTCTCAAACAAGGAATCCAGATATTTAAGTAACCTTCGAATATTTTCCTGCTTCTCAACTGGTAATGTATCAACAAACCTGTTTACATCCTCTTTGCTATCAAGAATAATGACCTGATCGGTAATATTAGTAATTTCTTCCTGTTTTGCAGGTTTTTCTTCAACAACGGTATCTGATTTACTTTCATCTACATCATATAGCTTTGCTGGTTGTTGTGGCATTTGTGCCAATAATTTCTTAATATCAACCTGAGGTTTAATCTTTTTTAACCGCTCAACTATATCATCAATATTTTCTTCTATGACAACAGCTACCGGTGATTCAATATTCTCTTCAATACTTTTCTTTTCTTTATCAGACAGGCTTTGCGGTTTTGCCTGTATATATTTAAATTGCTTTACTAATGTAGCATCCTTTTCAGGGTGGTCTCTCCCAACTGTAACATCTTTAAATGCTTTTGAAGCTTTAATTGTTTCATACTCTTTTTCAAAAAGAATGTCATAAAAAAACTCAAATTCATCTTTTGTTAATCCAAAAAGTTCAACTGTAGATGAACTCTTTTTAACTGTTTTGGTTTCATAATAATCATCAATAACCTTTAAATACTTATCATATTCATCTACAAGAACAGCATTGTCTATAAAAACTATATCATCATCTTTAAACTTATACTCTTCTTCAAACTCTATCATTCGGTCCTGGAATGTTGGTAATGTTCCTGTCAGGATAGGAGCTATATATTCATCCTCTTCTTTTGAACTTGCTTCCTTTAATATCTTAGCCTCTCCTTCAGTAATTTCTATCATGCCACTGACCAACTTATCAATATCATCTATAGGGTTTTCTTCCATTGATAAGTGTGCTTTAACCTCCACACCAGCATCATCTATGATCATAATTTTCTGATTAGCTGCCCCTGCCAGGTCATCAGGAATAGTCTCAATGTTAAATTGTGCATAATCTCTTATTAAATTTTTTGTATCAAATGTATCATCAGTTGATTTTGTAGTTACTGGTGCAGGCACAAATTCTTTTTCTTCTTCTAATGTTATTATGTCTATATTCTTTTCATGGATTGTTGGTTCTGGTTTATCTTGAGTCTTCTCTTTTACTTCTGTATCTATTTTGGGAGCCTCTGTGATTATCACTTCAGTTACAGGAATTTCTTCCTGCTTTAGATCTATACTCTCCTCTTTTTGTATAATTTCCTCTTGTATGGGTTTTACAGGCTCAGGCTTTTTCTTTTCTTTATCAGGTTTAATGATAGCCTCTTCTGAAAGTTCTACATATTGTGGCTTAACATCAACTACTTCTTTTTTTTCTGGCTCATGTTTCTTTGGGGAAACTTTCACATCTGAAGTTACTTTTTCTTTCTTCTTTTCTTTTGATTTTTTTTCTTCTCCATTAGTTTCAATAGGAATAAGATCATATTCATCAAGTTCTTCAATTAAATCGTCCTCTGAAAGAATCAAAATATCTTCACTAGCTATCTGTTCAGCTTCATCAAGATTTATAAATTGGAAATCTTCAATATCCTTTTCCTCTATTTTATTTCTAACTTCAGGAGGTATCTCAATAGTTATAACATCTGCTTCTGGTTTATTAATTTTACTTTCATCACCAATCACATTATCTTCATCTGGACGTAAAGGTTTATCATGCGCATTTTCTTCTTCAAATTCATATCCAGAAGTTGCTTCTTTTAATTCTTCCTGTTCTTTTTGTGCTAATTCCTCATCTTCAGAAAAATCTTCTATTACCAGTGCATCTATATTTTTATCATAATATATCTTGCCTTTTATTTGCCTGTTTTCTTCATCAATAGTAGTATCAATATAACTATCTTTAATATGTAATTCTTCTTTTGGGGATTTAGAGGAATGTAAAGGCTCAGGGATATCCTCAAACAACCTATCTTCTTTCTGAAGCTTGCCATAAGCTGCAGTGTGTTTCACTACTTTAATTGTATTAATAGCATCAACAGTAGCAGTTATACTGATAATATCATCATCACCACGTTTCTGTATTTGCAAAGGTGGATTTTCATCTTCTATAATGAGCGTCGAAGTAGTAATATCCTGTAAGCCTGTAATCTCCTCCAGCTCACCTGAAACCTTCTCCTCTGCAGGCATATCAATAATAACATCTTCCTCTGTTAAATCAATAACAGGTTCAGGTATGTCTGTAATTTCTTCCAGCTCACGAACTTTATGTTCCAATTCCTGACTCATATCCATTATGTTTTTTAACTAATTTTATGAACTATCTCATAATATTAATATATAGTAATATTCACAAAAAATCTAATTGTGCCAATAAAAACAATTGTCATATTAATTTATCTGTAATACTTAATATGATTTTGTCAATAGTTATATAAAACCCTTACTGTACAATATCGGTTTATTTTGTATTATTATTGAGTAGCAATGCAATTACTATATTTTTTCAAAAAATCGTTGCACTTTAATCTTATTAACTGGTACTATCTCACAATACACTATGTAAAAATAATTAAGGAGGAAATACTTTTATGAAGTTAACACACAAGTTAGTATGCATGGCGATAGCTCTGGTAATGTTGCCTACAGCCTCATTTGCCATAGTTGATTTTGGTATGTACGGCGGCTATACTTTTGCAGGAAAATTCGATAACCCTTCAATAAGCAATGCCGACACAAATGGCTGGCAATATGGTTTTATTGGCCACCTCAATGGTTCGGTAATCCCGATGATATTAAGCATGGGAATTGGTGGATTTTATCAAAAATCGCCACTATCATATACAGTAGCAGGTAAGGATTTTGATCTTACAAAAACCATGTATGGAATTGATGCGATAGTCATGTTAGAATTGCCTATCCTCATCCATCCGTACGCAAGGGGTGGTATTGCAATCAATGAAAAAGTTGAAATTAAAACACCATTAGGAACATGGTCAGATGAAAAGAAATTTAATTCATACTACCTTGGTTTAGGTGCTGCGTTTACCGTATTTCCATTTGTCCAGATTTTTGGTGAGTATTTATACAATTATTCCAAGCTGGAAGATGATGGGAAGCTGCAAAGCAACTCCATAAACATTGGTGCACGGTTAAATATATAATGTAAAATGATATAATGGGGCAGGATTGATTTCCCGCCCCATTTGTTTATGCTCGTATTCCATCCAGATATATCTTTATCTTTTCAAAGAGTGTCTCCACTGTTTCCTGATTAATTAATTCTATTATTACGTTTTTCCTGCCAACCTGCTTTTCAGATAATGCTCTTTCTGAGCGCAATAAACTCAATGCATTAGTATAATTGGGTAGAGACAACGATTCTGAAAGCATTATTTCACCAGTATGATACATTTTTACACCATTCTTGCGTATTTCAGTGAGCAGGTCTTTTTTCTGTATCTGAACTCTTTTCTTTGGTAACAATGTTGAACAAACAACATAATATGATTCCAGGTATTCCTGTAAAATTCTTCCAAAAAAACGCAACTGGGCATCCTTTTCTCTA
>JARYLT010000142.1 GCA_029907515.1 Spirochaetota bacterium
TTTATCAAAAAACTGCACCATCAGCCAATATTTTATCATAAATGGCAAACATTGTAAGCTTATTATTAATGGTTCTATAAAATTAGAAGCTATGGCATGGAATTCTGCAGATAAATATAACGATATCTTAACACAAAAATTTCCTGTTGATATACTTTTTACAGTAAAAGCCAATGAATTTAATGGGCTAATATCGCCGCTACTGATTATAGAAAATCTTTATCCCTCTCAGGATTTAAAGTAGAATTCAGTTCTCCTGTTCTTTTGTCTTCCTTCTTTTGTATCGTTTGATGCTATTGGCTTTGTTTCCCCAAAACCTTTTGCACTGATTCTTTCAGGGCTTATCCCATGCTTAATAATATAATCACATACAGCATCAGCACGTTTTTCAGATAATTTTTGATTATATGTATCATCGCCAATTGAGTCAGTATGTCCCCATACCTCAACTTTTAAGTATGGATTAGCTTTCATCATGTCTACCAGTTTATCCAGTATATTAATAGAGTCTTTTCTGATGTACCATTTATCAAAATCAAAGTGAATATTATCCACCACTACAGCTTTGCCAGGTTGTATTTCATCAAGGACTATCTTCAATTGACTATCGCTTTTATTGACAATTACCTTTTTTGGAACATGACCATCTGCTTCAAAAATCACTTCAACGTTATCTTTGTCAGGAATTGTTATATCACCTTTACCATTAACAGCAGTTGATTGGTTGTATTCTCCATTTTCATCTTTGTATTGAATGGTTATACGTGATTTCAGTGATGCTTTATTATTATCTGTAATCTCAACGGGCAACTTTCGTGTTGGCATTTCTTGTTTTGCAGGTTGTGGTGCAGGCTTTGATTCTGGTGTTATTGTTTTATCGGCTAATTCTTTTTCAGATAGTTTCTGATCAGGTAATTTTGATGGTTCCTGTGGTTCACCCTTTTTGGTTTCTTCTGGTTTTGAACTTTCATAACTTTGGCTACCTATATACCCTGCACCGATTGCATACAGATAATTCCCAGCAGGTAAAAATAAAATTCCATCAGATGCTACTGGCTGCGATACTCCTCCAGGGAAGGGAGCTGTGAATTCCCACCATATATTACCTGAATTAATATACATTGCTTTAACTTTTGCTACTGGTTGATTTTTATCATTATGCTGATTATACGCAATGTATATCACATCACGGATTGTTACAAAGTAAGGAGAAGATTGTTGTCCAACAAATATATTTGAAATTGTGCTGCCGTTTTCAGGATTTATCCCAACAATTGATGCATTGTCCAGCGAAAACAGTATAGACCTGTCTGTAAAACTTAATGGCGAGGTGATGGTGCCAGTATATGACTTCTGCCATACTGTTTCACCATTTTTTATATCTAAACAATATACAGCATTATTTATTGGTACATATACATGCTTATTGACTACAGGTGGCAATATCGTAACTGGTTGATTGAAATTTCTTTGCCATACTACTTTACCGGTTCTTTGTTCTAAGCAAAAAACGGTAAATGTTTTTGTTTCATAATTCATTGATTGCGTTATGATATACTGATCATAGTAAACAGGGAACCCACTATAGGTAGCAATATCCTTGTTTTCCCATATTATATGGCCGTTTTTAATGTCTCGTGATGCAAATATTTTCCGTGTCCCATAATAGATAGTATCCTGATCAATAATGGGATCAGCATATATGCCATCTATAGAAATTTGTGTTGTAATTCCGGTTAATCCTTGAGGTTTTGTTTCATCAACACGTAATCCAGTACGTGCCCATATAACATTGCCGGTTCGTTTATCAAAAGCATAAATAGCAATGGGATCGCTGACAATAACTGTATTACCATATACAAGTGGATATTTAATTTTCCCTGCTGATTTTGAATATGCTTTAAACTGTGAAGATATGGATCGAACATCGTTAAGCCAGATAATATTTCCTGAATCTTCATCGATACAATAAAGAAATGCATTTTTATCTACAAAATAAATTCTTCCATCACTTACAACTGGATTAAATACTCTATCTTTGGCTAAGAATAGCCATTTTAACTGGTTATTTGAAACAATAATTTCATCGTTATTTCCCGTAAAAAATAAATTACCCTTATAGATTGGCCAGTCACCCGCAACTGACATGGAAGCGATAGTTACCATAATAATAGTGTATATTATAATTTTCTTCATAATAATTGCCTCCTTAAAACATGCTAACATTAAATTATCTGCTATGTGTATAATAACTACAAGAAATAATTTATTTTTTTATTTTTACAAATTGACAAATTTTGACAGGTGAATTGTTGTTTGAAAAAATCAATATTTATTCCTTAGTTTTATAAAGTAAGAAATGCTTCTAAGCCCCTGCCGTAAAAGGCGGGGATATGTAATGCGTTAACTTTATACGAAAATAGTATTTAAAGAATTTATATATTTCCCTGCTAACAATAGCAGAGCGTATATGTCATTTTTAATATGAAAACAGAATCAAAAGACACAAGCTTATTCAACACAGTAATGGTTGCCACCGGTATATTCTTAAGCAGAATAGCTGGTCTTATACGCGACCGTGTGTTTGCGCATTACTTTGGTAATTCTGATGCTGCTGATGCGTTCAGGGCAGCATTTAGAATTCCAAATTTTTTGCAAAATCTTTTTGGTGAAGGCGTCCTTTCAGCATCATTTATACCGGTGTATGCTAAATTACTTGCAGAAAAAAAGTTTGATCAGGCCACAAAACTTGCACAAACCATAGCTGGAATATTATCAATTATTATTTCATCACTTGTATTTATTGGGATCTTAGTAACACCACTTCTTATTGATATCATTGCTCCTGGTTTTCAGGGTGAAAAGCGAGAGCTAACTATTTTGCTGGTTCGTATTTTTTTTCCTGGCGCAGGAATACTTGTATTTTCAGCATGGTGTTTAGGTATTTTAAACAGTCATGGGAAGTTCTTTTTATCGTATAGTGCACCGGTATTTTGGAATCTTATAATCATTATAACATTATTATTTTTTGGCGATAGTTCCACGCAAAATGACTTAGCCACTTATACCGCAGCCGGATCAGTTGTTGGCAGTTTGTTACAGTTATTGATACAATTACCATTTGTTATTATGATTATTAAACATCTCAGATTGCAATTTTCACTCAAAACGAAGGAAGTTAGAACTGTTATCAATAATTTCATTCCAGTATTTTTTGGACGCGGGGTTGTTCAGGTAAGTGCATATATTGATTCGTTACTTGCCAGTTTACTTCCTACCGGAGCTGTCGCTGCTATGTCATATGCCCAAACACTGTATATGCTACCCATAAGCCTGTTCGGCATGTCAGTTTCTGCTGCTGAACTACCAGCCATGTCAAAAGTTATTGGCCCCCATGAGCAAATAGCTCAAAAACTTCAAACACGAATAAATAACGCTATAAAACGTATTGCATTTTATGTTGTGCCATCAACAATTGCATTTTTTTTATTAGGTGATATTATTGTTGGAGCTATTTATCAAACGGGAGAATTTACTGCTAAAGATACCACCTTTGTGTGGATGGTATTAGCTGGGTCAACTGTTGGGTTACTGGCAATAACGCAAAGCAGATTATATTCATCTGCATTTTATGCAATGAATGATACACGCACTCCTTTAAAATTTGCAATTGTGCGCGTGATACTAGCAAGTGTTATTGGTTTTTTTGCTTCTCAGTATGGGCCATTACTTTTAGGTATTAATAAACTCTATGGGACAGTAGGAATTACTGCAGCATCTGGATTTTCTGGGTGGATTGAATATAAATTATTAAAATCAACTATTTCTAAAATAATTGGGAAAATAGGATTACAAAAAAAGTATGTATTATATTTATGGGTAAGTTCTCTCATTGCAGCCATAATAGCATTCTCTATTAAGATCCATTTGCATTATCATCCTCTGATACTTGCAGTGACAGTACTTCCATTGTATGGCGTACTGTACTTTTTCTGTACGTTTATATTCAGGATTGAAGAAATAATGAATTTACTTAGAATGTTTGGCTTAAAAAAATAATCAAAACTATTTATATCATCCGTAAAAATCACATAGCAATATTTTTACACCATAACATTTTTAATCCATTCTATCATTCGTTTTTGCTGCTCAATACCACCCGCACCGTGACCTTCCTCAGGATATACTTCAATAGTTTTATCGCATTGCAGATGATTGAAGAGTGCAAAAACACATTCTGCAGGTGACAGAGAATCTTTAAAGCCAACTATTGTAAGTACTGGACATGTTACAGCATTGATAAATTGCAAAGCGTCAAAATAATTAAGGTTTTTCTTTATTGTAGATTTTTTACTTCGATGTTCATCAATAAAAGAATTTATTTCATTTGCTATCACACTTTTTGCTATATTCTGGGCTTTATCAAGATAACAAAATGATGGCGTATCAAGAACCAGCGCCACAATCCTGTTACAGTTTGATGTTGTGAATAAAGCTACAGCTGAACCCAATCCCTTACCAATAATTGCTATTTTACTGCAATCAAGATCATTATGTAAACGTAATGCATCAATAGTTCGAAGGCCATCTAAGTAAAGCCCTTTAACATAATATTCATCCTTTTCAAGTATGCCTTCAGTCATAAATCCCGGATATTTGTTCTGTTCCTGATCATAATGGATGATGTTTCTATGACCTCGTAATTCCACAAAACAGAATGCAAAAGGCAAATCAATGGGGAACTGAGCATAACTTTCAAGGTCATCATAATCATGAAATAATATGACAACATTTGGTTTTGTTATTTTATCAGGAATATATAATGTGGCAAAAAGTTGGATTTTGCCATATCCAATATATGTCATATCATAGGCAGAGAATTTGCCAGTGGATTTTCTTTTGTTATGCACATATTGGACATCAATAGGTGTTTTTTTTAATTCATTAATTGCACTTTGCCAGAATTTTTCAAAATCATCTGGTCGGGATATTTTGGGTAGATGCAGGAAATATTTATCAAAATCGCTAACTAAAGCCATTGGAATATCACTGGTGAATTAATTTATAAAGTATCATATAGTTTGTTTTAAGAATAATATAAATCAATGTAATCACTACAGCTATAAAAAACAATATCATCAAAAGAATTACAAAGAAACGTAAAGGTGATATAACAGCATTTCTGATGCTCAACGTTACAGGTATACCTGCTTTACGCAAATGTATCATTCTGTAAATTAAGAAATAGCAAATCGTAGTAATAATGCCAAGATAGATGACAATCTCAACAATCCTTGTGAATATTTTGGGATAGCTTTCGGATAATAGTACTATTGGGAAAATAATAACATTTGAAAATAGTATTATTAATAACAGGCATATCATTATTGCGATTGATAGGGTTAAAGATTGCATAATGATATTTTTAATTGTATTATTTTGATTCATCAACATTTTCACCCATTTCTTTTAATGCTTCTTTAGCTGCTTTCTGGACTTTTGGACTTGGATCATACTGCATTTTATATTTCAAAATGTCAATAGTTCTTTTGTCTTTTAAATCTTTCATCAACTCAACTGCTCGCAAGCGTACAACGGGATTATTACTGCGTAATGCTTCCATCAAACGGGGAATTGCATTACTGTCACCCATTTTTACAAGTGCAGCAGTACAGTACATTGAAAAAGAGTAATAATCTTTTCTTTTGTTAACGGGATAACTATCTATCTCTTTTATTATTTCAAGAAGATCGCCTGCTGTATCCTTTGCACCAATTTTTGCCAGTGCTACAGCTGCATATGAACGTATTGTTGTATCTTCATCTTTGTCTTTGACAATTCCAAGTAAAAAATCTTTAGAACTGATATCTTCCAGATCACCAAGAAATAATATAAATAATTGTCTTAAATTGTCTGTAGTTTTTGTATCTTTAATGCGTTCAATAGCAAAATCTTTTAACTGTGTATCTTTTAATTTACCTAATGTCCGTATAAGGGCTTCGGTAAAATTAGAATTTTCGGTAAATTTTTGTTCCTTGAGAATACCTTCTAATTTAGGTATGGCTTCTGTAGCTTTTAATGTATCAATTGCATATACAGCAGCAATTTTTACTTCCTCTGAGTTGTCGTTTAAAGAAGCAATAATCCATGACGATGATGAACTGCTTTTAAGCTCGCTAACAACTGTAATAGCGGTGCGTTTAACTTCAGGATTTGTTTCCTGAGGCATAAGTTCATCTAAAAGTTTAATAATGTCATTTTTTTGTGAAGGATCCTTTATGGTTAATGTTGATTTTATTGCATCTATCCTGTCATCCTGAATCCCATATTGAATGGTTTTTTTAATCCATTCTGTTTTTTTCTTTTCAGCTTCAATTTTTTTATCCTGTGAAATGTCTTTTTTCTTTTCATCAGTTTGTTTCTTTTTTTCCTGTGATGTATTGTTGACATCTTTTTTTTCATCTTTAACTGTCTCTGTTGTTAATGATGGTGCATTGTTTTCGGTTGATTTTTTCTGGGAACTATCGCCCACAACATCCATA
>JARYLT010000143.1 GCA_029907515.1 Spirochaetota bacterium
TGCGCCATCTTTTGTGCGTTGCGTCATCACTTGATTCAATGGTGATTGGTGAAAATGAAATAGTTGGTCAGGTTAAAGAATGGTACCGCTGGGCTACACAGTATGAAACTACAGGCACTATCTTAAATAAGCTGTTTCACCAGGCTTTCAGAACGGCAAAACGTGTACGCACCGAAACTGAGATTGCCCGCAATCCCTTGTCCATAGCATTTATTGCGGTTGAACTTGCAAAGAAGATATTTGAAGACCTTTCAAAACAATCTGTCCTTTTAATTGGCGCTGGCGAGATGGCCGAACTTATTTTAAAATATTTAACTAAATTTAAGATTGGCTCGATAACGTTAGCTAACCGTTCATTACACAACGCACAGCGAATTGCCAGTGAAATCAATCAGGATGCAACTATCATCACACTGGCAGAAATTATGGAATCTATACCTAATGTTGATATAATAATATCCTCAACAGGGGCGCACCATTATGTGCTGACAAAGGATATGATACAGGAAGCAATGAAAAAGCGTACGCAACCGGTATTTTTAATTGATATTGCTGTTCCCCGCAATATTGACCCTGAAGCAGGCAACATCCATGATGTGTTTTTATACAACATTGATGATTTAAAGTCAATAGCTGACGAAAATTTAAAAAGCAGACTTAACGAAACAAAGTTAGCATATGAAATGATAGATGCTGACACTGAAGAATTCCTTCACTGGTATGAAAGCCTGCAGATAGTGCCATTGATTGCTAAAATTAAAGAATCCTTTGAAACCATCCGCAATAACGAACTAAAAAAATACCGCCGCCGAAAACTCAAACATTTAAACAATGAAGATTTTGCTATCATTGAAGAGCTTACCCATCAGATCATGACTAAAACGCTTCATATACCCATTACGTATCTAAAAGAGCTTGGCGCAAACGCTAACTCAAAAGAAGCAAAGGAAAAAGCTAAATTACTTCAGGAGATATTCAAGCTATGAATGGCCCTCGCCTCATCTTCTGGGAACTTACAAAACGCTGCAATCTGCGCTGTGTGCACTGCAGAGCTGAAAGCTACGACAGGGAATATATCAATGAGCTTTCAACACAGCAGATCCATTACGTCATTGATACTATTGCCAGTAACTATCGCCCTATCATTGTATTAACGGGCGGCGAACCACTGTATCGTAAAGATTTATTTGATATTGCCACATATGCGCATGAGAAAGGTTTGCCAATAGCACTTGCAACCAATGGCACACTGATAGATGAACAGATTGCACAGCAAATAAAGGCAAGCGGATTTCAACGGGTAAGTATTTCCATTGACGGGCCTGACGCACACACACACGATTCATTCAGAGGAATTCCTGGTTCATTTGATAAAGCCTTACATGGCGCTTTACTGCTCTATAAAGCTGGTGTGCCGTTTCAGTTCAACACTACAATTACAAAGCGAAACGTAGACAGTATTGAAGCTATTTTAAAACTGGCACAAGAAAAAAAAGCTGCTGCACTGCATGTGTTTATGCTGGTGCCTGTTGGCTGTGGCGTTGAGATAGCGGATACTGATATGCTTTCAAAAGAACAGTATGAAGAAGTGCTGCGCTGGTTTTACTACAAAACTAAAGAAGCTGGCATTGAATTCAAGGCAACGTGTGCCCCCCACTACTATCGCATCATACGGCAGGAAGCAAAAAAGGAAGGACGTAAACTCACCTTTGAAACCGACGGACTTGCCGCAGTGACGCGCGGGTGTCTGGCTGGAAGTGGTGTGTGTTTTATTTCGCACAGAGGCGATGTACAGCCATGCGGGTATCTGCCACTGGTTGCAGGCAATGTACTGCAAACACCGTTTAATCAAATATGGGAATCATCAGAGCTGTTTGCCAATCTGCGCAATTTGTCAAAACTCAAAGGCAAATGTGGCTTATGCGAATATAAAGCGTTTTGTGCGGGCTGCCGCGCACGGGCATATTATGCAACTGGTGATTACATGGATGAAGAACCGTACTGTATATATGAGCCAAAGAGGATGACCCATGTTTGACACAAAACAACTGCTTAAAACAGTTCAGATACAGGTACCGTTAGTTTCACGGCCATTTAGCGCAATTGCTTTTAATCTTCATTCAACTGAAGATGAAGTTATTGAAACGCTTGCCAGTTTAAAACAACAGGGCATACTGAGAAGTATTGCTGGAATATTCAATGCAAAGAAACTTAGCTATCAGTCAAACCTGGTTGCGTTTGTTGTGCCACACAACAATATTGAAGAAGCAGTACGTGTTATTAACCCTTTACCAGGGGTAAGCCACAATTATCTTCGTGATGGTGATTACAATATATGGTTCACATTGGCGCTGCCACAGGAAGAAAATTTTTCTGATTATGTTGAAGAGCTTGCAAAGCAAGCGGGTGCACTGCGTTACAATATTTTCAAAGCAACAACTATGGTGAAACTTTCTGCCCGCTTTGACCCCGATGATGTGATAAGTGATCCACAATTTACGGTAAAAAATCCTGATGAAAGCATTACTATTGATAACACGGTAAAACAGGCTATCAGAGTATTGCAACAGGATCTTCCCTTAGTTGCGGAAGCATTTGGGGCGATAGTTACCGAAAAGAAAATCCCCATTGACGTAGATAAGGTTCTTGCAACAGGTGAAAAACTGCTGGCTGCAGGTGTGATGCGTTCATACCGTGCCGTTGTCAGGCATCATGCAGTTGGGTTTGTTGCAAACGCCATGACGGTATGGAAAGCAGATAATGACAGGCTTTCAGATTTGTTGCGTGAGTTTTCCACAGAGCCTTCTATTTCACATCTGTATGTGCGTGAAGCGTTTCCCAATCCATGGGAATATCCTGTTTTTGCCATGGTTCATGCAAAAAGTCAGGAAGAATTGTCTGCTATCATACAGAAGCTTCATTCAATAGCAAAGGTTGATTACAGGAGCTATCGCTCATTACAGGAATTTAAGAAGGAACGTGTTAAGTATTTTGAACATTGATAGAGTTTCTATTCCCTCTTCCCTTACCAGGGAGAGGTGCCCGGAGTGAGGTTCACACATTCTTTTTCTTTAAGGAGAATTCAACTATGATTGATATAGGGAAACTGTACTGCAGTGGTTCATCAACAGGTGATGGGTTGCGCTATGGCACCGAGGCTACAGTGGATGCACATGGCAATCTGCCCCATAAACGGGTGGAGCTTGCAAGCCAGCGTCGCCCTATTGTTGTGTGGAATGTGACACGCACCTGCAACTTAAACTGCGTTCACTGCTACACCGATTCGCACAACAAAAAATACGATGAGCTAACCACTGATCAGGGACTGAAGCTCATTGATGATTTAGCTGCATTTAGCATTCCTTCACTGCTTTTTTCTGGTGGTGAGCCATTAATGCGTAAAGATATATTTACACTTATTGAACGTGCATCAAACAGGAATATAAGACCAGTGCTTTCAACAAATGGGACATTGATTGATAGAGATAAAGCCCATGCCATCAAAGATGCAGGCATTGTGTATGTTGGCATAAGCCTGGATGGCATGGAAGATGTCAATGACAGATTCCGCGGCATGGATGGTGCATTTAAAAAAGCTATGAAGGGCTTTGAGCACTGTATTGCCGTTGGCCAGCGTGTGGGACTACGGCTTACGCTCACCCGACGTAATTTTGAGGATCTCCACCGCATATTTGACTTTATTGAAAAAGAAGGAATTAACCGTGCATGCTTTTACCATTTAGTGTATTCTGGCCGTGGTGGTAATCTTTTTGCCGATGATCTTACATATCTACAGCAGCGTCAGGCACTTGACATCATCATTGAACGCACTGATGATTTCTTCAGGCGCGGGCTTGACATCAACATCCTTACCGTGGATAATCATGTTGATGGAGTATACCTGTACCGCAAGTTGCTACAGAAAGATGAACAAAAAGCCAACCAGGTAAAGGATCTATTAACCTGGAATGGCGGTGGTGCCTATTCCACGGGAGTTGGCATTGCAAATATTGATTTTGTTGGCAATGTCCATCCTGACCAGTTCTGGCAGGATTATACCTTTGGCAATGTGCTTGAGCGCAACTTTGCCGATATCTGGATGGATGAAACAGACCCTCTTATGAAAGGATTGAAGCATAAAGCTGAGTATATAAAAGGACGCTGCAGGGTGTGCCAGTACAAAGCCATGTGTAACGGCTCAATGCGTGTGCGAGCATACCGTGTATTTGGTGACCCATGGGCTCCCGATCCTCAGTGCTACCTAACCGACGAAGAGATTGGATTAACTGATGAAACAATTACTGAGTTAAAATCCAATGGAGAATATTTTGAAATGCCAGCTGAATTGAAAAAGTAGGATGCACTATGCTTTATCCAATAATGTATAAAATAAAGGGGAAGCGCGTTGTGGTCATTGGTGGCGGCCAGGTTGCATTTCGTAAAGTCAAAGATCTGGCAAACTGCGGTGCTACGGTTGTGGTGATAGCTCCTGACATTCATCCTGAGCTGGAGGAATATGCTGCAGCCAATCCAGCCATTACCATCATTAAACGCGAATACCATGCAGGCGATTGTGCTGGTGCAGCGCTTGTTTTTTCAGCAACAAATAATTCCAGGGTAAATCGCACAGTCTATGAAGAAGCATTGGCGTTAAATATTCCCATAAATGCGGTAGATGATCCCGATAATTCATCGTTTTACGTGCCATCGTTTTTTACACGAGGCCCCCTTCTTGTTGCTGTTTCCACAGGTGGTGCTTCACCTGCTATGGCAGCAAAAGTGCGAAGGCTCATTGAACAAAGCATTCCACAGGATATCGAGATAACACTTGATACGTTGAATGAAGCACGCACTATATTAAAAGAACACTACCACCATCTTACATCCCACCAACGAAGTGAACTTTTAAAAGCGATAGTTACCGATGAAATGCTTCTTGAACAGGCTGTCAAAGCTTTTAAAAATAATATGCTGCAAGAGTTTTTGAAATCACTGCTATAATAAATAATGCTTGATTTTCTTTAAAAGTTTTTTCATATTCATCTTTATGGAAGGGTTTACAATAGAAATTGTGTGCCGGAGGTTATTATCAGGATGAATATCAAACACGAAATAAAAGACAGAGTACTGATTATATCCATTGAAGGAGAATTAATATCCCCTCAGGCTTTGGATACTGACAAACATATCATAGCTCTAATTGAAAAAGAAAAAAAAGAGCGCGTTATTATTGATCTCACAAAAGTTGATTTTATTGATTCAACAGGATTGGGAATACTGGTTACAATACGGTTATATTGCAAAAAGAACAAGATACTATTTGCAACGGTTGGAGTTAATGAAAAGATCAAACGAACCTTTACCGTTACCGAAATGACATCATTCTTAAATATTCACGATACAATAGATAAACTTCTTTGATTGTTATTAACTGTATTGTTATAGTTTGATCAGCTCAGGCGCATTCATCCACGGCGTATATGTTCTCCACGATTCTATCCATGAAGCAGGCATGACCAGCGACAGTGCGGAAATATCAGCAATATATTCAAACAATACACTTTTTTCTATAATAACGCTTTTTGATAACACAGGGAATGACGAATAGAACTCTTCCCGTATAAGAGGCAGCAGAATATCGCTGTCATTCATGACGCTACCACCTAATACAATGTATTCCGTATCAAATAATGCATTGAGTGAAGCCAGTCCCCGCGCAAAATTTCGTGCAGCCCGGTGTACTATGTGTATAGCCTTTGTATCGCCTTTACGATAGTTGTCAAAGACTTCCTTGGCAGAGTGGACTCGATAATCACGGGCTATTGCTGTGCCAGATGCTATCGCCTCTAAATCCCCATAGTTTCCACAACCACATTGCGGACCATCCTCAAGCATGTATATATGACCAAAGTGCGGAGCATTACCGTTTTTACCACGAATGAGCTTGCCGTCAACATATGCACCAGCACCTATGCCTGTACTCCAGGTAACATACACAAGATTATCATATAATTTGCCCGCACCAAAAAGTTTTTCCGCAACAACTGCTGCCACACAGTCATTTTCTACAACAACATGCGAATATAACCCATTGAAAAATTCTTCAAGTGGTATAGAGTGCCATGAATTGGGTAAACGATCATTGCCGGTTAATCCACCGCAAAGATTTGGAGCAACTATCTCTTTATAGTTTCCTTTTTTTTGAAAAGGGCTGCAGGTGCTTATACCAACTGCTTTTACTTCTTCATAGTGTATGCCAGCATACTCTGCTGTTTTTTGAATCAAATAATAAACCTGTTTGGGAATTGTCAGGATATCCCCCTGCAATTGTGTATGCTGGTAAACCCGTGCTTTTATACCTGTGGCATCAGCAATAGTTGCAATAATCTTTGTCCCACCAATATCGACACCTGCTATATATTCAGCTATCATAGTG
>JARYLT010000144.1 GCA_029907515.1 Spirochaetota bacterium
ACACTCGACGACCTTATTATTAATATCTGTCACCGAGTGGATGCTAAGCATGTGTATTGAGTGCCCGGTCACTGAGTGCACACGAAGCGTGTGTATCGAAGTGACCACACTTCGAAGCACAGCTACTGAGCATATCATAACATCACCGTGCTGCAGGTGATTTCTGCAAGCGCAATGCTGCAAGCTCTTTAAGTACTTCACTGGTAATATCATACCCGTCTTTTGCATACACAACGGTGTCACCGCCACCAAGGACTATCTGGTATCCTTTACGTTTTGCTACAGTTGCTATCGCCTGCTGGATGTCCATTAAAAAAATTTTTTTCTGCTTATCCATCTGATCTGCAATTGATTGAAGCTTTACTGCAAGGTCTTTTCTTTCAGCATCACTTACTGATGGGACATCAAGCTGTGCTTTCAACTCATTATAACGCTTTTGTAATGATAAAGCATCCGGCGATGTCTGAATCATATAATGATACAATATGGGTAACTGAACATACCTTATTGTAAGGCTGTCCTCCCTGTCAACTGTCTGGCATGACACTATCAATAAACACAGTATAAATAAAACAAACCGTTTCATTATCAGAATCGCATATCTCCAATGCCAAACTGGAACTGGAAGCCACTCAATGGTTTAAAATAGCCTTCATCTCTGCCAACCCATGCTAATTTTCGACCAAACCAGAATCGCAGTGGCATCATGGGTATCTGAATCTTAAATCCAAATCCATAAGAATACTTGAAATACGACATATAGTCAATCTTATTTATATCCCTGATATCATAGAGCAATCCATTGGCTTTGTCTTCATTGATGATGTCCCTGGTTGATTGCTCAAGGCTCTTTTCCCAGAAACTATCGGTCCACACCGAACCAGCATCAAAGAAGAATACAAACCACAAGAACGTTGGATGGATGGGTATTCTAAATTCAGCACCATATAATATTCTGTGGAAAAGCCCATAACGCCAGGAATCGGGAAAATCAAAATCCAGGATTTCCCATCCACGCAATGTCTCAGGGCCGCCTATATACAGCCTGTCTTCCGATTCAAGCCAGGGATTTTTGTCAGGATTTTGCACATCATACATCTTATTTTTAAACCACGGCGGAGTTATAAATGTACCGTTAAACCGTAACTCAATAACGCATGGATGTGTTTTAAGGAAAGGCAGATGAAATGGCGAAAAATACCAGTACAGATCAGGTGAATACTGCACCCAGTGGTCATCACCACGAATGATATAGCCACCAGTAAAGGATGCAGAAAACTCAGCTCGCCAGCCACGTGTAGGATTTAGATAATTGTCTTTTGAGTCACGGTATGCATACAGGGTTAATTTACGCTTTTCCTGTAACCCCTGAGCCTGTTCCAGGAAAACAGTATCGGTGCTGTTACCGGATGCATTAATAACTTCCTTCATGGCATGGTACCACACAGAGCCTATGCCATAGTAATACCAGAATCTGTAATTTAAGCCTATTGAATAACCATATTGCTGTGTTTGGTGTCGTGCTTTTTGATTGGAATTTGTAAATATTGAGCTCTGTTCGATAGTTGATAACATATAGAAAACCGAAAGGTTAAGGCCAATGGGCTGGTCAAAAAGCCATGGTTCATTGAAGCCAAGCGTAATAGAATTTCGTAATGGCCCATATTCAAAGCGAAGTGAAATACGCTGACCATTACCCATAAAGTTATTTTCAGCTACATCAGCAAAGATTGAAAAACCCGTCATAGAACCCCATCCGCCACCAAGTGAAATGGTGCCTGAAGGCTGTTCCACAACATCTACAATGAGGTTCATGTATCCTTCTTTTGAGCCAGGACGTACATCAAAGTTAACTTCTTTGAAGAACCCTAAATTATATACTCTTTCCCGCGATAGCTGCATCTTGTACGAGTTGAAAAGCTCTCCTTCGTAGACAATTAATTCACGGCGTATAACCTTATCCTTAGTTTTTTGATTTCCTTTGATGATGATATTTTCTATATATGCCTGAGAACCTTCTTTAATGTGGAAATGGGTAAAGACATACTTGCGTTTTTCTTTTTTCCCATCAACATCCACTTCCTTTTCGGTTATTTTGCGTTCGGGGATTATCCGAGCAAAGATATACCCTTTTGTTGCATAAGTAAAACTTATCATCTGGCGGTCTTTTTGATATAAGGTATCATTAAATGGATCGCCAATTCTGGTTTGTTCAAATTGCGATGTTATATCTTCAGTGGAAAAAACTTCATTGCCCGATACTTCATAGCCATCAAAGTAATATCGCTCCCCTTCGCGTAGCTTTATTGTTATATAAATACCACGCTTTTCCTGTGTTTCCGGATCTAACCACTTATACTCCACACTATCTTCAACTATGTCAGCATCTAAATATCCTAACTCACGGTAGTAGGCCAGTATTTTTGCCTTATCATCCTCATAGGTGGCTTTATTGAATTTTGCGTCAGCAAAGAGGCCTTCTTCCTCGGTCTGCAATAACCCTTTTAATGTGCTTAAAGGAACAATAGTATTGCCAACTATGGCTATTTTCTGTACTTTGATATCCTCCCCTTCATCCACAATAAATATAACATTGACAGCGTTCTTTTCATCTTTAACCTCTTCAACTTTGTACTTCACAATTGCATTGAACAGGCCTTCTGTTTCATATTTATTGCGGATTTTAATAAGGCCTGCCTCAACCTTATCTTTGCGGTATACATCCCCTTCCTTGATGGGCAATTCTTCTTTTAAGGTTGTTTCATTGACTTCTTCAACGCCTTTAAATATTATTTTATTAACTGCAGGGCGCTCAGTACATACAAAACGGACAGCAACGCCATCCTGATATTCTTCGGTTTCAACAATAATATTTTCAAACTTTCCGGTTTTAAATATTTTCTTTATATCTTCACGTATTTCCACCGCTCGCAGGGGATAGCCAACTTCAGTGGTCATAACATCCAGAAGGTCTTCTTCATCAACATCTAAAAGCCCGGAAAACTCTATCTTTTTAACTATCTTCCCTTCATATTTTGAGGGCTGTCCAAAACCACCGTTAAATAGTGCTACAATAACAATTACTGAAATAAAAATCCCTGCTTTCTTCATCCTGTCCAATTCCTTTATTCTTTTTTAACCACAGCATTTACCATTCACGGTACTGTTTAGTATATTTCATATGCAGTTTTCATTTGGGTTTAACAGTTGCCAGCGTAAACCGCGGTATGCCCGCCTGATTGAGCAGATCCATCACGGTTATGATAGTTTCATAATTTGCATCCCTATCACCGCGGATAATAACAACTTTGTCTTTAACCGATTCCTTTCTTTTCCTGAATTCCTGCAACAAACCCCCAAGTGGATATTTTACATCATTAACAAATACCTCATTTTTTTCATTTATACTGATAACCATAGTGGCATGCTGCATCTGCCCCGATTGAACTGCTTTGGGCAGGTGTACGGTAATGGACGATAGTGACCCAAAACTTGATGTCACCATAAAAAATGCTACCAGTAAAAATGTCATGTCAACCAGTGACGTTATATCAATTAAGGATCTGTACCCTAATTTACTTTTTACTTTTATTGTGGTTTTTAACCCCTGATCCATATGCGCTTTAATGCATCCTTTTTTATCGCAGTACTGACATTATTGTTTCTGTTCAATTGAACATAATGGGAAGTCCAGAAGCGTATTTGCTACGTATTCAAGATCTTTATTAAACCGTTCAACACGGCTGACCAGATAATTATAAAAAATCCATGACGGTATTGCTACAAGCAAACCCAATGCTGTTGTGATAAGCGCTTCGGCAATACCATATGCCAGCAAATCCTGTGCCACACTGCCCACCTTTGATAAGGCACTGAATGATTTCATCATACCGGTAACAGTTCCAAGCAAGCCAAACATTGGGGCTATGGTGGCGATAGTTGCTATAATGCCTATATGCTTTTCAATAGCTTTTTGTGCTGCATATACCTGCTCAGCAATAAGTCCTTCGCGTTCCTTTTTTGTGCTGGCAAAGGTTATTGCATTGTGGATAAGCTCACTTATGGGGCCAGGCACCCTTTTGCACAACAGCAATGCCTGCTGGATATTGTTTGTGCTGCATTCTTTATATACACTGCTCATCAGCAGTGCATAATCGGCATTTATTCTACGGTAAAAAATTATTCGTTCAACGATTGCAGCAACAGCTATCACCGAACATAGCAATATTGGTAAAAGCATCACCCATGTTGGCACGGCATCAAATACGCCAATTAATGTACCACTGTGCATAGTATTTCATCCTGTGATTATTTACTATGAACTATCGCCTATAATAATATCCGTATGCCAAACAAACCCTTGATCCCTGATTCCGGATAATTTTCGCGAAGATAATAGCGATTGTTATACAAATTTTCCACTCTAAAATATGCAAAAAAGCCTTCAAGCATTTTTCGCTGTAAATCCAGATACCCAACCACCCGCGATGGAAGTTTGGTATCATCAACGGGCGAAGTATATACTGAACTTGCAATATCATGGGAAAGATTAATTTTCCACTTTGTTCCATTGTAGGTTATTGCAAATGCTGCCAGATGCTGTGGCCTGTAGGTTATATGTTCATCAGCATTATAATATGCATAGGTATACTGTGCATCAACATTGAGCACTTTGGGCACAATATTGAGTACCAGCATAACACTATTGGTAACAATCCATGACTCAATACCCTGAGCAGTCAACACATCGCCCGGAACAGTTACATAATTGTAAAAGTTATTACTGTGTTCAGTTTGCGATACCACCTGCATTGTTATTAAGCTATTCATTTTATAATCAATCTTAGCATGAACTTTATGAATATGCGCCGGCTCAAGGTTATATATTGGTGCTATAAATTTCTGCTGTAAGTATAATTCTTCTGGTTTGAACGGCTGCATGAAGTAACTGTACTGTAATATGAAGCTGGAATTACTGAATCCCTTATAACTTGCTCCAATAATTGGCCCCAGCAACCAGTGATCATCCCTGTTAAAATCTGCATTAAGGCCAATTGTTACTCCAACATCCTTTGTTATATTAAAGTCATCAACTATCTCATTGTTACAAAAAAAATCATTTTCATATTGTTCGTATGAGTAGCCATAGAACGTAGATAAATATTTAAAACGGTTGGAAGCAGACCATATGTATTCACCCCCAATCTGGCCATGTCCCTGATATACGCGGCTTTTTTCGCCCTGCGTTGTTGTGCCAACCAGCCTGTGGTAATACTGTGCACCACCTATGCCATAATACATTTCAAACGAAGGGCTGTACTTTACTATATTTTTCCAGTCAAGAATAACGTTGTCTTTTTCTTCACGGCTATATACGGGATTTTGTGCCATGCCGTATGAATCATTATGCACACTTATATCAAAAATTGATTTCCAGGTTTCTGATGCAGTTACATTTCCGGTAAACCCAATACGATTCTGGTAGTAGCTTGTGTTTTTATATATGTCATCCTTGTATCCATAATCATTGGATTTTTTTAAATATGTCCGCAGTAAATATACAAATCCTTCCTGCTCCTGTGAAAGGTTAACTGTTGACAGCATATCGTTGTACTGCCCATACACCACCTGCATATCTATATTCATGTTGCGATAGTTCTGTGCATCAGTACTCTGAGCATTACTTTCCTGAGCAAGGACTGGTTGCACCAGATAAAAGAAAAGTGCTATAATTATACATAATTTTTTTATAGTTACGTGATACCCCATACAACCCCATATATTTGTATATAGAAATATAGTTTTTATATACTGTAACATTACTTGTGATGAAGGTTGATTATTTATATGATGCGGTTTTAAGTCAATACAATTTAAGGAATTTGCTGGGGCTGTCCAAAAGAAGTCGTTGAGTAAATTTTGCAAACATTATATTGTAATACTCGCTTATTGAGATACAATTTTGCCATTAAAACTGGCACAATTACTCAATGAGCGTTGCAAAATTTGTATCGAAACGACTTTTGGGACACCCTCATAAATACTTATTCCCCGTACGGGATGCGTATAATCTGAAGGCCAGATTCAAAATCGGCTACAAAAGCATATCCACGGGAGACAGCAACGGCATTAGCAAAACTAGATGTATTATAGCTTCCTGCGCTTTCAGGGTGTGCAGGGTCGGTTATGTCTATTATCTGTAAACCTGTATCATTATCAGCTACATACGCATAACTACCCACTACCGCTACACCCTGTGCATAACCAGGGGTATCATAGTTTCCT
>JARYLT010000145.1 GCA_029907515.1 Spirochaetota bacterium
CAATTCCTTTCAATTGTGCCTGGTATTCTCTGACCAATTTTATTACTTCTCCCATGTTTTTTGCTGCAGTAAGCATTGGTAAATGCATCATTGCTGAAACACGTAGGCCAGTACCAACATTGGAAGGACAGGTGGTTAAAAAGCCAAAATCATCAGTAAAAGCATACGAAATATATTTATTTAATTCATCATCTATCTCATCAGCTAATTTAAATGCCGATAGCATCTGCAAACCTGGTTTGATTACCTGAATCCTGATATGATCCTCTTCATTTATAAGGATGGAATATTGCTGACCGGGGTCAAAAACAACACTACTACTGTTGCTCAATTCCATTTCATGAGTTATTATATCCCGCTCACGTAAAAAACGCCTATCATCTGAAGTGCAATCTTTTAAGCTTACAAACTGAGCATGTTCAAAATATTTTGATGTTACTACTGCCTGGTGAACAATTGATTCCAGCGTTGATATATCAGCTTCATCCATCTTATTTCCAAAGGGTAATGACGGTAAATTTCTTGCAAGCCTGACTCGAGTTGTCATGACAACATCAGCCGAAGGCCCCACCTGGGACCAGAATGGTGATTGTGAAAGCAGCTGTTCAAACATCAAAGCCTCTTTTAACCTTTTAGTCTTTTTATTTCATCTCTCAGTTTTGCTGCTTCTTCATAATTTTCATTCTGAACTGCTATTTCCAGCATCTTTTCAAGATCGTGCAACGACAATGTGGCAACATTCTTTGACCTTACCGTATCAATCATTCCTTTTGATTTTCTGTGTTCAATGTATTTAAGCGGCATTTTGCCAATATGGTATGTTGATCCATGATATCCAGCTAAAATGGAAGTCAGTGATTCTTTGAAGAAGCTATAACAATCGGCACACCCTACTTTGCCAGTACGCTTGTAATCAATCAAAGTCCAGCCACAGGAGGCGCAGGTATTGCTGTCAACCATGTCTGTCATTTCTTTTGCATCCAAAAATGACATCATATCAGATACCGTTAACGAAAAACCCCCACCATGAGAACTTAAACCCATATCGCGTGCACAATTGTCACACAGGTGTACTTCAGTCTTCTCATTTCTGATGATCTCAGTCAAATGAACAGTTGCTTCACGTTGTTTACATCGTTCACACAACATAAATCCTCTTTATGGTTACTATCGCACTTTAATTATACTATCAAATTATATAATACTATAAAATATGTGTATATGCAAACCATTTTTAAATCATTTTAGTAAAAATTTATGATTTTGCTTAAATAACAACTATATATTAATTTTTATTAAAAATTATCAAAATCTATTGACATTATACAAATATATTATATGTAGTTTGCAATCGGGGCAACCCGATTTATTTTTTTGTAGGATGATTGTATGAAAGAATCCAAAAAATTACAGAATTTAATCCAACTGGACAAACAATATCTTTTCCAGAATTACGGCACACGCCTTCCGGTTTGTTTTACACATGGAAAGGGTTGCATTCTATTTGATCAGGATGGCAAACGGTATATAGATTTTTTTGCTGGTATTGCAGTCAATTCATTAGGATACAACCATCCTGTACTGAATAAAGTTTTACATAGCCAGGTTAATAAAATTCTGCATTCTTCAAACTGGTATTTTAATAAAGAACAGATTGAAGCAGCCATGTTACTATCAAAAACAGCTTTCCCTGGCAAAACACTTTTTACCAACAGCGGTACTGAAGCCAGTGAAGCTGCAATCAAATTAGCACGAAAATTTGGTTTATCACAATCACAAAAAAAATATCATATTATATCGTTTACCAATTCATTTCACGGCAGAACATTTGGCGCCATGTCGGCAACAGCACAGGAAAAGATTCATTCAGGTTTTGGACCGATAGTTCCAGGATTTATCTATGTGCCATTTAATGATACCGCTGCATTTAAAAAAACTGTAAAAAAATACAAAGGGAAAATATGTGCCGTAATAACTGAACTTATACAGGGCGAAGGTGGTATCAAAATCGCCGACAGTTCATTTATAAAAGAGATAGATACTGTTACAAAAGAAAACAATATACTCTTTATAATAGATGAGGTTCAAACCGGCATTGCCAGGACCGGTAAGATGTTTGCATTTCAGCATTACAATATAACTCCAGATGTCATAACAATGGCAAAGGGCTTAGGTGGTGGTGTCCCTATTGGTGCAATTCACACAAAAGATTTTCTTGTGGATTATTTTCCTAAAGGTACACATGGCACGACATTTGGTGGCAATCATTTAGCTACGGCTGCAGCCAAGGCAGTACTTGAGACATTAAGCAAAGAAACTGCACTTAATAATATACGCAAAACAGGCGAATTAATTATTAAGGAACTATCGCTCATGAAATCAAAATATCCTAAACTGATAGTTGATGTTAGAGGAATTGGGCTACATATTGGTGTAGAATTGTCAATTCCAGGTCAGCCTTTAGTGCTTGAAGCTTTACAGAAAGGGCTGGTAATAAACTGCACCGCTGAAAAAGTAATACGAATCATGCCACCGTTAACAATTTCGACAAAGCTTGTTAAAGAAGGGCTTTTGGTTCTTGATAGTATTTTTGCAGGAGCAACAGTATGATAAAGATACCCAGGGTAAAATCAAAAGATTTATTATCAGTAACTGACTTTTCAAAAGAAGAAATTATTTCAATATTTGAACTGTCAAAAAAGCTTAAAGATGAACTGAAACAGGGAAAAATCAATTCATACCTTAAAGGTAAAACCCTGGGAATGATATTTGAAAAAACATCCACCCGTACACGGGTATCATTTGAAGTGGCCATGTTCCAATTAGGTGGGTATGCTCTTTTTTTAAGCAGGGATGATATCCAATTAGGTCGCGGGGAAACCGTTGCGGATACTGCAAAAGTTTTATCTCGGTATTTAGATGGTATCATGATACGATGTTATGCACATGAAACTGCTATAGAGTTAGCTCAAAATTCCACAATTCCTGTAATCAACGGCCTTACTGACATGTTTCATCCATGCCAGGCATTAGCTGACTTTTTTACTATATATGAGTCGAATAGAAATTTTAAAAATGTCAAGTTAGCTTTTGTTGGTGATGGCAACAATGTTGCACAATCATTAATGCTAACTGCTGCAATGCTGGGTGTTGATTTTGCATTGGCCTGCCCCAAAGGCTATTATCCAAAAAAAGAGGTAGTGGAACAGGCATTTTCTATTGCTTCAAAATCAGGAAGTGTTATAACACTTACCAGTGATATAGCATTGGCTATTGAAAGTGCCACACATCTTTACACTGATGTATGGGTAAGCATGGGTCAGGAAAAAGAAGCTTCACGAAGAAAAAAGGATTTTGCTAAATATAAAATAACAAAAAAAATACTGGACAAATGTTCATCTGATTGCAAAGTGATGCACTGCCTGCCAGCTCACAGGGGTGAGGAAATAACCGATGATGTTATTGATTCACCACAATCAATTGTGCTGGATCAGGCTGAAAACAGAATGCATGTACAGAAAGCTATTCTCTGCACATTGATGAAATAATCATTAACTTTTTTAATTATTAAAAACAACAGCTCTATTGCGGCCCTGGCTTTTTGCTTCATAAAGCGCTTTGTCAGCATCACGTATAATATCTTCAATTGTTTCAGAATTTTCTCTTATTTTTGAAACACCTAAACTTAATGAAATCTTGAATTGATTGTTTTTTTTATCGTAGAATGTAAGATCATTGATACATGATCTGATGCGTTCAGCTACCCTTGTCGCTTGAATGATACTGGTTTCAGGAAGGCATATAATAAATTCTTCCCCACCATACCGTGCAAATATATCTAAAGAACGTAATGATGTTGAAATGCTTTGTGCAACAGTTTTTAACACTTCATCTCCCGTTGCATGGCCGTATGTATATACTTATTTCCTTATATTTTGAAAAGTTGCCTATTATAAAAAAATTATATAGTAAAACCCTAAACTCAATTGACAAGTCATTCAGTATCAATATTCTTGACAGTAAAAGTACTGAAATTTGGTGTTATGGAGAAAAACAACTATGTTGGTTAAAAAAGTTGTATTGGCCTATTCAGGTGGCCTCGATACTTCCGTTATTGTGAAATGGTTACTTGAAACCTATAAATGCGAAGTAATTTGTTATGCTGCTGATGTTGGTCAGGAAGAGGAACTTGATGGTCTTGAACAAAAGGCTATCAATACCGGTGCTTCAAAATGTTATATTGAAGATCTTAAAGAAGAATTTGTACGTGATTTTATTTTCCCATGCATCAAGGCAAATGCAATTTATGAAAATAGATACTTACTTGGAACTTCCATAGCTCGCCCTGTTATTGCAAAACGGCAGGTTGAAATAGCTCTGAAAGAAGGTGCTGATGCTGTGTGCCACGGTGCAACAGGCAAAGGTAATGATCAGGTTCGCTTTGAATTAACGTTTAAGGCACTTGCACCACAATTGAAGATTATTGCACCATGGCGCGAATGGAATTTAACTTCACGATCATCTCTTTTTGACTATGCTGAAAAACACAATATACCCGTTCCTGTAACAAAAGATAAGCCATACAGTATGGACCGAAATATTCTTCATATTTCATATGAGGGTGGAATACTGGAAGATCCCTGGCGTGAACCTGATGAAAGCATGTTTATATTAACAAAATCACCAGAAAAGGCACCTGATAAACCAGCATATATTGAAATTGATTTTGAACAGGGTGTGCCGGTTGCAATAGATGGCAAACGCATGGATCCTGTATCATTAATGAAAACCCTCAACAAAATTGCTGGCGAAAATGGTGTTGGCAGAATTGATATAGTAGAAAACAGGCTTGTTGGCATTAAATCCCGGGGTGTATATGAAACCCCCGCAGGTACAGTGTTACATGTGGCACACCGCGATCTTGAAGCTATTACGTTGGACAGGGATACCCAGCATTTAAAAGACAGGCTTGCAATTGAATATGCAGAACTTGTTTATTATGGCCAGTGGTTTACAAAACGTCGTGAAGCTTTAGATGCATTTATTAATGAAACCCAAAAGAATGTAACCGGTACTGTCCGCGTAAAGTTGTTTAAAGGTACATGTATGGCTGTAGGACGAAAATCACCGGTTACCTTATATGAACCGGATATTGCCACATTTGATGAAAGTGCATTGTACGATCACAGGGATGCAACTGGATTTATTAATCTGTTTGGCTTGCAAACAAAAATTGAAGCATTATTAAAACAAAAAAGAAAATAATATGAGCGATAGTATCTTACAAAAACTGGAACAAAACTATCCAAACCGTATACAGAACCATGCATTGTTTAACGATGCATGGTATTTATTTGTCAATGACTATCCACCAACACACTGTCTACTTGATTTTAAAGAATTGCCTTCAACACGCGTAGCACTGCACGCAGGTGATTTGGGATTTGCATTGCTCTGGATTGTGCAATCTGTTCTTATACGATGTATCATCTACAATATAAACCAGCTACAGACATGGGACATTCAATTACATAATACTACAATAGGCGCAATGGCACATACCGAACCGGATACTAACCGTATGATTGCCCGATATTCAGATTCAAATACACTTGTGATTTCAGGTAAAAAGAACTATATTTCTGGTGGTTCCGATGCAGATATACTATTGCTCACTGCCAGACGTCCTGGTGAGGATACATTTACTAAGATAATATATATACCGGTTAAAAGCCTTCCTGAAAATGCTTTGCAGGATATCAATCTTTCAATATTGCCAACCATTAAGCATTCATCATTAACTCTTACTGATTTTGCCTGCAATGCTTCGCAATGCTGTCCAGTAAAAGACAAAGAACTGCGTAAAATATTAAAGAAGTGGAGCCTTATTGAACGTTCACTTATTGGTGAAGCATATATTGCATTTTTATGCTATCTTGCTAAGAATATCCCCTTACCCGATCAGGATCAAACGCTTCGCGAAGCAGAAGAATTGCTATCCTTACAAAAGAATTTTTCCCGTGAACAACTGGAAAATGCGTTCTCGGATAAATATGTTGAAACATTAGGAGATGTGGCACGTGTTCTCAATATTACACAGAAGATTGCAAATTATTGTATGGAACATCCCCATTCCTTAACCAGCCCAATCCAGCTACGTATAAACGATCTTAATCTCTTTAACAAAATACGATTGTAAATACATAATTTTTAATTCACTAAAAATATTTTTTGCATAACGATGCCTTTTGTGGCGTGGTGTATACTCATATT
>JARYLT010000146.1 GCA_029907515.1 Spirochaetota bacterium
ATTTTGCCACAAAATCTGGCAAAATTACTCAATGAGCGTTGCGAAATTTGTATCGAAACGACTTTTGGGACAGCCCCCTGCTATGATATGTATGTTATCGTTAAATGTATACATATGTATGAATTGTATACCTTCAATTGCAAGCTTTTTTTACGTTATACTCACACCACAGGTTGTGGGAGAATATAAATACCTATTTATTTTTGCCTATGAATAAAATGCCCATCCCTGAACCAGTAGCGGCGTTTACCGGCAAACTTTCGGGGATTTATCCTCTTCCATGTAAATCCTAAAAGCATAATGACAGCAATAGCACCCATGCTAAGGCGCACTACTGGCATATACGGCAGTATACGCCTACCCTGTGCTATAACCAGTGCAAAGGGTTTATACGCTGCTCTGTTACTCTGATATACATATACTGTAGCATCCTGTGTTGCAGGATTATACAATGATATTTCAGTTATAAATCCACTGTCCCATGAACCTAAAAGTTTTTTGTTGGCAAAAATATCAACCTGTACCGGGTACGTGGTTGGAAGATATACTGTAATAGCACCCTGAGGTAGTGTACAGGTATAACTTCTGGCATACTCGTCACCTTTAAACGTGTCAACCACCGATAATACTATGCTCTGACCCCAGTACCACGCTTTCTGTAAAAGCTCATCAACCAGCATGCCATACGCTGTTCTGAAAATAAAATAGCGAATATACAACGAGTCCTCACCGGTATGGTACGCTGAATAATACACAACCCCATTACCATATTTTTTAAAAAAGGCAACAGGCCCTTCCCGCTCACCACCGACAGTGGGGAAATACCCTTTGGCCAGTATGGATGCATTGGCTCTTTGCAATGCCACCCACCCATTATAGTTGACAGTAAGTTGCATGTCATCACGCATAACAAATGAAGCAAAATCATCATTTAAAAAGCTATGTATCCTGCCACTGGTGCCATAATGGGGAAAATTATTAAAAAAGGATAGAGAACATCCTAATGCTTCAACAAATCTGTATGAATAACCTGCAGCATATAACCTGCCACCGCTTTTCACAAAATCCTGAAGCAGTGCATTCAATTGCTTATAATCAATACCTTCATAATCATCTTTCAATGCAACGCCCTGAATACGTTGCCCATGTGCCATTACCTGAATGCTTGCCTCAATAGGCTGCTCAACACCGCAGGGTATAAATACAGCATCAAACCCTGACAGGGAACTATCGCCCGCCACTACCGATGCCCGTTTTACAATATACTGAATACGATATTCATCAAGTAATGAAGTGAGGTTGTCATGATACGATTTGAACACGAGAACACGTGGTGCTGCCTCAGCGCGCAATGCAAAAGAAAGCATGGCAAGGATTACTAAAAGCCTCATGAAAGACTCCGTATTTGCGATAATATTTTTGTACGTTCATCCAGTATACCATATAGCCTGTCATTCAGGCATACATGTGCCATCTGCAGGAGATAAGCAACCATCTGAGGGAACACTCCATCACGCAGTGTGGGATGTATGACCGGCTTGTGCAGCAACAGTTTTGACAGCGGCCGCAATTTTGAAAAACCGGTTATGATACAATCGGAAAAGGGGACAGGCATTGCTTCCCTGTCATCAAGTGATGATAACCCTGATGTATGTGCATAAAATGCCGTGCGCATCACTGCATCGTCTTTGCCCGGTGAACCACTCAAAACCCACCGGCGATGACGATTATACAGGGTAAATAATTCAATGCCAATATCATAACACATATCGCCAATCACGGTCATAAAGCGTTCTATGGGGTACAGGCTTTTTTTCTTTTTATTTATACCTTCTATCAATTCATCACGTGTTACATGAAATGTTGGATTGCTGGACCTGAATGTATTGATTTCTGAAAGTATCTCAGAAAAACGTGCTAATTCATGTGAAAAATAATTTTCAGTAAATAGACAGCCTTCATAGTGATTTTTATTGTTTTCAAAATATATCGTTGTACCATCAAGCAGTGCCCCATATTCATTGATAAAACCCAGAAGCATCCCTTCAAGTGCAATGAGTATGTCTTTACTGTATGCATCATCAAACACTTCATTGCGCTTATCTACCAGTTTACGCTGATCATCAAAACCCTGAATGGCAACTTCCTTCCCTTCGGGAGCATAGGTAAGAAACCTGTACAATTCATCGTACGGCTCAAGCTTTCGGTGCAGCTCTTCCTTTGCTTTCTTTTTTAGCGATTCGGGGTCCTTCCCTGCCTTTACCAGTTCATCGTGATCAAAATTCCATTCAGTATCCGAAACCTTGGGAGCAGTAATATCAAACATTGTCATGATATCAGATAACACAACAGGTTTGCCTATAACCAGCGCTTCAACACAGGCAATACAGAATGCTTCAAATGACGGCAACGATCCTTCTTTTTTAAGAAGGTTAGTCAGTGAACATTCATTGGTGGTAGAAGGATACAGCAAACATCGCAGTGTGGTGATGAAATCATAAATATATTGTTCAATGGTCAGATTCTTTTTATTCATTGTTTCATTTTTCTGAAGATCCTGGCTTTGACGCAATTTCTGGTCAATTAATTGAATCATCGCTTCTTTGGTCTGAGCATCACACAGGGAAAGCTTTAGCATAGAATTCATATAGGGCGATAGTAACTGCTTAAACCCCTCAGGCCGTGTCCATTTAAGTTCAATATACTGCTTATCAATCAAGCATGACGATGCAAGCGCATTGTACAGTACAACACAATAATTAAAAATTGTAGGGTCAGATATTGACTGATCATCAACAATATCACAAAGTACTCTGTACAGGCGCTGACGCATAGCATATTGCAGTTCAAATAATTTCTGGGAAAGCCTTAACAGACGTTGTGAAGGAACAAGGCGCCGCAAAAAACCAATACCAAATTTATTATTTGCATGGACAAGGAGTCTTTTTTTAAAAAGCCTGGTATGCCTGTACTTCTGGTACAGATAGGCGGTGTTCTTTGAGTTATATTCCTCAGGCGTTTTAAACTCTTCCCCTTTCACTTCAACTTTTCCTGGGGCCACCGGCTTTACAGGCTTGTCGGGATAGTTTTTAACCAGATCTATGATGGCATTGTATTTTTCTTCCTCAAGTATACGGTCATTGGCAAGTATTGCCCTTACAATATCCATTTTTCCGGCAGGGATATCCTTTGACAAAAGCAGAGCTTTTGCTTTTCGTTTTAGTGCTTTGATATCTGTTTGCATAGTCCTCTTGGTTTATGAACTATCGCTAATACTAAAATGCAAGTGTTGTTGTGTCAAGATTAATTACCTGTTTAGTTTTGGAGAGGCATCAATGCTCTGACCCCTTATTTTTTCTTGATTATTGGTTTATGCAGTATTATAATTCTAACACTATGCTTCATACTTTAAAAACTATCTGGCATCCCGAATGGTATCATAATCCCGCTAAAGGTCCCTATTTTGAAGGCTGGTATTACAAAATAGTGGATAAAGACGGAAAGCACAGCTTTATTGTGATACCTGGCATATTCATAGAAAAAGACAAAACAAAATCGTATGCGTTCATACATATTTTTAAAAAAGGCCAATCCCCTCATTTTGTAACATATCCATTTCATGAGTTTACTGCAACGTATACCCCTTTTTCGATTAGCATTGCAGGAAATCATTTCACACTCAATACTATAACACTTGCCATCACGTCCAGTGACATTTCTGTTTCAGGACAATGTAGCTTTGAAAATCGCTACCCGTGGCCGGTAAAAATTTTTTCACCAGGTTCTATGGGGTGGTATGCATTTGTTCCCACTATGGAATGTAACCATGCTGTGTTGAGTATGGATCATTCAATCAGTGGTACTATCCGCTATAATGAAGAACTCATAGACTTTACAGGTGGGCGCGGTTACATGGAAAAAGACTGGGGTAAATCTTTTCCCAGTGCCTATATATGGTTTCAGACAAATCATTTTGCTACAATAGGAACCAGTATATTTGGCTCCATTGCAACAATACCATGGAAACGATCATACTTTACCGGTTTTCTTATTGCATTACTGCACAATGGTAGACTATATACATTTACCACATATAATAATGCGCAGTGTACCCTATCAGTTACAGATTTGCTGGTACGCATTAGCTGCAGTAAGGGCAACCGTAACGCTACCATAACAATTAAAAGAACACCTGGCATAGCTTTACCAGCACCATACAACGGATCCATGCAATCCAAAATATATGAAAGTTTAGATGCACATGTTCACTGTGTATTAAAAGAAAATAACCATACTGTTCTGGACGATACCGGTAGCCATGCAGGATTTGAAATAGTTGGGGACATAGATAATCTGATTGCACATTTATAATCACAAAAATATTTTATAAAGGAAACAATGTAATTATGAAAAGCTGGTTTTATGACGAATCTAAACATTCTGGTGTTAATTACGCCTCAATTGAGCTCATACAGCAGTATGATGAAAATCACTCTAAATTCAGAAACTTTGCAAAAGAAGCAGATGAAATAATCAGTGATTTGAAACTTACCACTCAAAGCATTGTTGCAGATATTGGATGTGGCACATGCGCCATTACTCAATATATAGCAAAAAAAGTAAAAAAAATATATGCCATTGATATATCCAGTCCAATGCTTGATTACGCCCGGCAAAAATACCATACTATACACAATATAGAGTATATTCACTCAGGATTTTTAGGCTTACATACTCATACCTTTAATGTTGATGCTGTGTATACAAAAATGGCATTACACCACCTGCCGGATTTCTGGAAGCAGATGGCGTTGAATACTATTTCATCAATTACAAAACCTGGCGGCAGATTATTGTATGAGGATGTAATCTTTTCAGGTGATATAGAAACAATAGAACAAAACATTGATCAGTGGATTAATCAATTTAAACAACAAACCGGGGATGAATTTGCCAGAGAAGTAGAAATGCATGTCAAAGAAGAATTCAGTACCTTTGACTGGGCTATTGAACACATGTTGCACAATGCTGGTTATAAAATTGATGCAAGATTAAATAAGAATGAAATGATTATAAAATATATCTGCACAAAACAATAACGTTATGCGGCACTCAGATGCTAAAAGCTTTCAATTTTTACCTTAAAAATAATGAAGTGTTGTTACCCTGCTCTTTCACTTTTTATTACCAGATAAACCCTGCTGTAATACCTACTGCAGCGCCAGTATATACAAAATGGGGGTTTGCTAAACCCCCCACTTACTGCTGTTACCATATAAACCCTGCTGTAATTCCTACTGCAGCGCCACTACATGCAAAATGGGGGTTTGTTAAAACCCCCATTCACTGCTACTACCAGATAAACCCTGCAGTAATACCTACTGCAGCGCCAGTATCTAAATAATAAATAATAGGAACATCTATTTTAACAGGGCCAACATTAAAACCAATACCCGTCATTACCCGTGCCCGTGCCCATTTAGGTTTTTTACCAAGAGTACTGCCATCAACTTTTAGATTGCCTGGTGTAACCTGATATTGATTTTCTGGTAAAGGAGTACCATCAACTGCAATATCCTCCACGGTTGCATCAGCTGCTGCTTTTAACACCAGGTCACTGTTACCACTTACCAGATCAATACCTGCACCAAGATTGAGATTTAATAACCACAAAAGTTGCACGGCAGTGGTAACTTCAACTGGCACGCTCACTGTGTACATATTCAGGGTAATATCAAATGTTGGGTCAACAACGACATTACCTGTTATATTACCCGATCCAGGATCATAACTAAATGGTTCAGAAACCTTATCCATCTTTACCCTATATGCCACATCGGTTGTCTGATACACCAGTCCCGTGCCCACTGCCAAACCACGCCAGCGTGCAAGGCCAGTTCCCACTTCATCAAATATGCTATAGGTTACACCAACACCTATAATAAAAGTATTGAAGCTAAAATCATCATTGTCATACACCCAACTGCTATCAAATTTGCCAACCTTGCCATTTATATAAAGCCCTGGCACCAGAAAGCCAACATTGATGCCAACATTTAATGCAACGCTGCCAGCAACGCCTGCATACAGGTCACCCTGTGCCTTTATATCATCCTCTATTTTACCACCGGTATAATAGTCAATATTGGTGGAGGGTGCCTGTGCACCAAGCATAACACCAGTAGTTATAGCAAACAGGCTATAGTTTGGATACCCCTGCTGCGTTGCAACATTGGTAGAATATGCATTGGC
>JARYLT010000147.1 GCA_029907515.1 Spirochaetota bacterium
GGTTTAAAATATGTATCACCGTTATCAAGACATATATCCGAAGACAGTCTTTCTTGCTTTGTCTCAACAAGATTTTTAAGTAAAGCTTTTAATTCGTTAAATTCCTTCTCCAATTTTATGTATGAAGAATCGGTTGTTTCAACTTTCTGTTCCTCAACCGTCTTCACTACAGGCTTAACCTCTTCCTGCTGGGTTCTTGATTGCAGTATACTCTGAGTTAAAAGTTGTTCAAGTCCTGTATGTGTTTTTTTATGTGGTTCAGTTTCAGGTTTTTCTATAACCTGTTTTAAAAGCTCATTTACATTATCATTGGTTCCAACGGTTAAATCGATGTTCTTCTTTGGTTTTAATTTTGCAGGCTTGACATCTGGTATTGCTGCAGTCAACTCAACAAAATCGCGTGCAAACAATCCTGTATTAAACAAACCGCCTTCTTTAACATTCTTATGGCTGATAGGTATAGCATCATCACCATGTTCCATCTTGAGTTTCATCATTGCTTCATTATAGGTGCGTGCTTTAATTTTTACGTATCTCATTGTTAATTACCTCTCTTTAACAAATATTTTATTATATTATGCTGCCCGCAATAACGCTGTACCTATAACATTGACTCTGATCTCGGGCACAATTTCATTATACGAAAGAACAACGGGATCAGGGACCTCCCTTTCCAGCAATGTAAACAAGACACTACGAATATGTGGCGATACCAGATACACCGGTGCAAATCCTGCACTTCGTGCCTTGGAATATGAACCCAGCAAACTCTCCAGCACCTCTCTATGCGTATCTGGATCAAGGCTAACGATTCTTCCCTCAACTGGATCCTCGTGTATTGAAGATCGTATTATTGTTTCTATCTCCGGATCTACTGTAATTACCGAAAGCGTATTGTTTTTATCAGCATATTCCCTGCATATCTGACGTGCCAGTGCAACACGTACATACTCAGTCAGTAAACCTATATCTTTAGTATAATCTGAATAGCTTGCCAGTGTTTCCAGAATGGTAACCATATTTCTAATTGAAACACGTTCTCGCAGGAGGTTTTGCAATACTTTCTGTATTTCACCTATGCTTAGCTTTTTATCCCCAACAAGTTCATTAACCACAGCAGGATAGTCATTCTTAATTGTATCAATAAGCTGCTGAACTTCCTGCCTGCCCAGTATTTCATCCGCATGCCTGCGTATAATCTCAGTGAGATGTGTTGCAATAATGGTGGGACAATCCACAACAGTATATCCTCTGCGCTCAGCAACATCCCTGTTATCGGGATCTATCCATATTGCTTTGAGGTTGAATACCGGTTCGGTGAATTCAACACCTTCAATTTTTTCCTCAACAGTACCGGGATCCATTGCCATGAGTTTTCCTACCTGGAGGCTTCCATGCCCAACTTCAACGCCTTTAATTAAAATGGAGTAATCCTGAGGGGCAAGTTCCATATTATCCCGGATACGGATTGGTGGTACTATAAGTCCCATTTCAAGGGCGCTACGTCTGCGTATATTGGTAATCCGATCAAGTAATGTGCCACCCTGGTCAGGATCAGCCAGGGGTATAAGGCTGTAACCAATTTCTACTTCAAGAGGATCAACCTGAATGAGTGGTATTACCGATTCAGGTTTATGAGTTTTCAACGCAGCTTCTTTTTGCTCTATCTTGGTTTTTTCAATTTGTTCCTCTTCAGTTTGTTTTAACAGATACCCTAATGCCCCAATACCCAAAGCTAGTAATATAAGAGTTATTTTGGGGAAACCCGGGATGATTGCAGATAATCCCAATGCTGCAGCAGTAAGCATCAATGCACGTGGTTGAGAACCCAATTGCGCCGAAAGGTCTTTCCCCAGGCTATCTTCTGATACAGCACGGGTAACAATGATACCAGTTGCCGTTGTAATAAGCAATGATGGAATTTGAGCAACCAGGCCATCGCCTATCGACAATAATGTGTATGTATGTACTGCTACATCAAAACTTTCACCCCGCATTACCATCCCTATGATAAAACCACCAATAATATTGACTATTGTAATAATAATGCCAACCTTAACATCGCCCTGTACAAATTTTGAAGCACCATCCATGGCTCCGTAAAAATCAGCTTCTTTACGAACTTCACGCCTGCGCCGTAATGCTTCTTCTTCGTTGATAATACCATTGGAAAGGTCTGAATCTATGCTCATGAGTTTAGCTGGCATGGCATCCAACGTAAAACGGGCTGCTACTTCGGCTGTTCGTGTTGCACCTTTGGTGATGACAATAAACTGTACTGCAACAAGGATTACAAATACTATAAATCCAATAACATAATTACCACCAACAACAAACTCACCAAATGTGCGTATTATTTTACCATCAAATGCGGCACCCTGCAAAAGGATTAAGCGGGTTGATGAAACGTTGAGTGCCAGACGATACACAGTAGTAATAAGCAGCAAGGCAGGAAAAACGGAAAAATCAAAAGAGCGTGGCACATACATGACTACCAGTAATATCAGGATTCCCAGCATAATACTGATTGCCATAAGGAAATCCAGAAGGAACGTTGGCAACGGTATAACCAGCATGGTTACAACAGCAATAACACCAATACCAAGTAAAATATCGCTCTTTTGCATCCATGAAAAATCGTATGTTTGTTCTGCCATACGCTACCTCAACGATTATATTGCTGCTTTATAGTTTCTTTTCTTATACACTTCAGCATAAATTAACGAAACAGCATAAAATAAATCCTCAGGAATAATATCCCCAACTTCAACACGTTTATATAATTCCTGTGCCAGTGGCCTGTTTTCAATAACCAGTATGTTGTTATCAAGAGCTATCTGTCGTATCCTTAAAGCCATTGCATCAACACCCTTAGCAATGACCATTGGCGCATACATTGCTTCTGGTTCATATCGCATGGCTATGGCAAAATGTGTTGGGTTTGTTACTACCACATCTGCTTTGGGTACTTCACGTATCATGTTGCGCATAATAAGCTCTCGCTGCATTTCCTGTAACCGTGCCCGTACATGCGGGTCACCTACGGTTTCCTTCCATTCTTCTTTCAATTCCTGCTTGGTCATTTTTAATGATTCTATATATTCACGTTTCTGGAAAATATAATCAGGTATGGAAAGGATAAGTAAGCATACTGTTGACCATATAATTACCTTCAGGGCAATAATCGAGATATTTTGAAATGCTAGACCAACGCTTATATCAGGCGTTTTAATCAATTCATCAAAATCGTTGCTGATAACTAAATAACATACAAAGCCAATAACAACCACTTTAAAAATAGATTTAAATAGATTCATGGCAACCTGGCGGGAAAAGAATATCTTGCGCGCCATTGTTGCTGGGTCAAATTTTATTTTTGAAAGGTCAAACTTCAGGGGATGTGTTGATATCTGAAATCCCACCTGCGCGATATTGCCCAGCAGTGCTGCAATCACAGTTGCTACAAATATTGGCAATAGTATCTTGAAGGATTCAATGCCGGTTGCTATCGCCTCATGAAACAAACTGCGTTCAGTAAGCTGAAAATGTGAAAAGCTGGTAAGATAGTAATGCATCATTCTGATAATTGTTTCAAAGATAAAACCGCAAAATACAACAATGGTAATCATGGCAAAAATAACCACCAGAGCCTGAGGCAATTCTTCGGTTTTGGCTACCTGCCCCTTTTCGCGTGCTTCACGAAGCTTTTTCTCGGTAGGCTCTTCAGTCCTGCCTTCATCCTCAGCTGCAAAAAGCTGAAGGTCAAAAACTATCGCACTACTGGTATGTAGCGATAGTATCTGCAGATTTATGTCTTCATACCATTTCATACTGGCCAGTACCTGATCACCTTAACTATAAACTGGAATGTCCTTTCTAACGACACATTCATAACTCTGACTATCAGTGGCGAAATAAGAATCATCATACCAAATGCTACAGCAATCTTGAACGGGAAGCCCAGCATCATAATATTCATCTGTGGTGCTGCCTTTGCTAAAATCCCCAGACTAACTGAAACAAGAAATACCGCTGCTATGACAGGCAGCGAAATTTTAAGAGCTATCACAAACATGCCGCTGAATGAATGAGCTAAAAATTTTAAAAAAGCCTGGATGCTTTCACCTTTAAGCGCAAATGCCGGTGCTAATTCATACGAGTGGAAAATTGCCTTAATCATGAAATGGTGGCCGTTAATTGCTAAGAATACCAGAAGTCCAATAATATTTTTTAGCTGCCCCACAAGCGGAATTGAAATCTGAGCAAGGGGGTCTATGACTTCATTTATACCAAAGCCTATCTGCACGGCAAAGTATTGCCCGGAAAGCTGAAATGCTGAAAATACAACACTAACAAGAAACCCAATATACAGGCCAATGATGATCTCCTGTATCACCATAAGGTAGTACACACCCATATTGCCCGTCAACGCAGCATTGCTGATTGAAAGTACAGGGAAGATAACCAGTGACACAAAAAACGAAAGCGCCCCCCTCATAAGTAAAGGAATAGCCCCACTTGAAAAAAATGGAGCAATCACCATCATTGCTGTCATTCGCACCAGCACCAGAAAGAATGCCTGAAACTGATATACAAAATATTCCATTATCCGGCACCCAATTTAGAAATCATCATGAATAACCCTTTTGTATACGCAACCAGTGTATGAAGAATCCACGCTGCAAACAGTATCAAAGCAGCAAAGATAGCAATAATCTTTGGCACAAATGTCAGTGTCTGTTCTTGAATTGACGTTGTGGTCTGGAATATAGAGATGATAAGCCCTACAAACATGCCAATTCCCAGTATGGGGGCAGAAACCACCATGGTTACCATCAATGCTTCTCGCAAAATTTTTATTACTTCAACATCTGTCATAGTTTTCTCCTACATAAATGACTTCACCAGTTCATAGGTAAGCAGATTCCATCCATCCACCAGTACAAAAAGCACAATCTTAAACGGTAATGAAATCATGATTGGCGGAAGCATAATCATTCCCATTGCCATAAGGGCACTTGCCACAATCATATCGATAACAATAAACGGTATGAAGATATACACACCCATTTCAAAGGCACGTTTCAATTCGCTAATCATAAACGCAGGTATAAGGCAATACGTTGGCACATCGTCTTCCGTTTTTGGTCGTTCTAATTTTGCAAGCTCAATAAACAGTGCAATGTCTTTTTTACGGGTTTGCTTCAGCATGAATTTGCGCAATGGCTCCATACCCCTATTATAAAACTCTTCGTTGCTGATCTGCCCTTTCAGATACGGCTGTAACGCTTTATCATTGATCTCAGTAAGGGTAGGCGACATAATAAATATTGTCAGAAAAATTGCAAGTCCCACAATAACCTGTGTAGGAGGCATCTGCTGCAATGACAGGGCACGCCGAACAAAATCCAGTACAATGACCACGCGAGTAAATGAGGTCATCATCATAATTATTGATGGTGCCAGTGTCAAAATGGTCAGTAAAAATAAAATTTGAAGACTTAAAGACACATCCCTGGGTGTTTTTGCCTCTTCAATATCAAACCCTATCTTTGGTATTGGCATTCTGACATTGCCAGCTTTCTGGGCAAAGGCAACATCCATGCACGCAGCTCCAATGCCAAACAACATTACCACGGCAATAAATATAATGATTATATGTTTATATTTAATCCTTTTCATAACGCCTTACACATCATCACCATTTAATTTTTTTAACCGTTGTCTGTATGAAATCAGCACATCATCATGAATTGTTTTTTCTTCACTGGCAAACCGCTGTGACGGCCTTCCAGGATTTTTCATTTTATCAAGCACCTTACCCAGCTGTGCGGACAGATACTCCTGGAAACCTCCCTGTTTGGGTGGCGTTGATTTAGAACTTAACAACCGTATTCTATCGATATCATCCTTATCTTTTATCTCAGTAATGAGATTAATATTGTTGTCCGATACACCCAGCACATATACCCTTCCTGCAATATCCACTACCTGTAAAAATTTATTCTGACCCAGTGGCACCACCGACAATATCGTGATTACCTCCTGGCCAATAGCTGTTATTGCCACTTTTTGCGTAATGAACTTGAAAAAATAATAAAACCCTGCAATAAGCACTCCCATTACAAAGATAGTTTTAAAAATAAGCCATACATATGATTCCTCTTCAACCT
>JARYLT010000148.1 GCA_029907515.1 Spirochaetota bacterium
CAACAAATACTGTTGTACTACTGTATATGCCATCTGATTATGAAGGGGGCAACTATATCGAAAGTGATATTTATGAAATAATCCAGGCATCCATAGATTTAAATCCATCAACCATGAGAATAGTGAGCATTGCTGATTACCCGTATGACAATAACACACAGCTCTTTGAAAGCATATATGGATACAGACGTGATATTCCACTCACCACAGCCGGATTTACCGGCAATGAACTGAATACGGCCAGCAGTAGTAATATCAGCCAGCTGCTGTCTTTTATTAACAGTAACTATCGGCCACAACAAATTGTTTTGATGCTTTTAGACCGAAAACCCAAACCCCTGTGGTGTGTTGCAGAAGATGCAACATCAGCTTCAACGCTGACAATACATGATTTTGCACAAACAATCAAAAATAATAATATTTCAGTACTTGTGTTGGATGCACCCGTAAAAAGCACAGTAGAGGTTGCCTATGAATTGAGAAACAGCAAGACAGGAATTGAGTATTTCATAGCCTCGCAGGGCGAAGTGCTTGCTGGTGGATTTCAATACACAGCGTTGCTCAATGGTGTGTATCAGTGTATTACCTCAGAGCCGCCACCTGTCAATATGGCGCTTGCAATTGCAGAGAGCATATGTAGCACTACTGCATACCCACTACCAGCAGGGCAAATAGATATACGTTCATTGGCGCTCATTGATTTGCAGCAAATAGAGATAGCAGTAAGTAGTATGAATGCTATAGTTTCCGAATGCCAAAATGTATATACTGCAAATCCATTAACCATAGATGCCGCCCGCTTTTCTGCACATTTTTATTATTCAATACCCTGGTATGCTGACCTGGTAGAATTTTTACAGACAACAGAAAATACACAATTACTGGATGCAGCAAATAATTTTGCAAACTGCGTTTGTAAAAAGGTAATGCCGTACAACAATACTCATTCAGGGCTTTCCTTAATGTTTTCAACAATGACACATGAAGAATGGTATATTAATAATACCTGCAACCTTGATTTTGTCAGCAGTTATGGGTGGGATGAGTTTTTACAAAATAAACATTTTGGTTTGTATTACGATCCTTATGAAATGGTGAATAATGAACCTGGCAGCCATAAAGTCATGTTGATTGATGGGAATTCTGATGGTGAAACGGTAAGCGCTCAAAATTATTTCCATGATCCTTATGATAGGGATATGTATACAATTGCTGTGAATGAGCCTGGTGCCATTTACAAATTGACCGCTCATACTGTTGTAACTTTGAATAATAACAATGATCGGTGGCAATCAATTACTATATCGCAGGATGGAACAAAGTTGGCTGCAGCAGTGTATGATGGTTATATTTTTACTTCAGGTGATGGTGGTACAACCTGGGTACAGCGTAATACACCAAAAAGCTGGACGAGTATAACGGGTTCACAGGATGGGACAAAGTTAGCTGCAACGGTTTATGGTGGTTATATCTATACTTCAAGTGATAGTGGTGTAACCTGGAGCCAGCGAGCTGGACAAAAAAGCTGGATAAGTGTAGCATGCTCACAGGATGGGTTAAAAATGGCTGCTGCGGCGTATAATGATTACATATATATTTCAACCAGCGGAGGAAATAGCTGGACAAGCATAGCAAATCCCGGTCAAAAAAAATGGGCGGGTGTGGCTATGGCATATGATGGGATGCAGATTGCTGCAATAAGCAATGATGGAATATATATTATTACAAACCAAAGTGGAAGTTGGGTAGCATCTGATATTTATGGTGTATCTGCAAGCTGGGTAAGCATTGCTGGCTGCGGTAAGGGCAATGATTTTATTATTGTAGCAGCACAGTACCCTGGTTATATATATTTATCAAAGGTAGTAAATGGTACACGGATATGGACTTGTTTAACTCAGGGGGGACGCAGAAACTGGAAAAGTGTATCCATATCACCGGATAGTACCAGAATTATTGCTATTGCTGATAATACTATTTTTGAATCAGTTGATCAGGGTCAAACGTGGTATGTACGGGATGATGCTGGTATGCATAGGTGGAACTTTGTTACGTATGCATGGAATCAGAATGCGCTTGCTCTGGTGAGCTCACCTGCAAATAGCGCTGTTAATGGCCTTTTAACAGTTGCTGTGAATAATGTTCCGGAAAACTGTGAATATATAGTGCGTATTGCCGATGACAATGGAAACATACTCAATGAATCGGATAGATCAGGACCTGGTGGCACCATTACTTTGCAGCAATGTATACAGACAGATGTAATCAGACAGTACTTTATTTCATTAATACCGGTAAATGTATCAGGATGGTCAATGAATACAAAAGAGCAGTATACCGTACAATTCAATTATCAAAAGAATTAAATTGTTACAGGGAAGTTTATGGATGGGAAAGTTAAAAGAAGCATAATCATAAACAGATATTATCAATTGAAAACGGCTTTTGGTGTGGCGGGTTTGCTTGCACTGTGTATAAGTATTCTTTTTATTATCACGGGGAGTGTTTTGGTGTGGAACAATCATTCCCTTGCACGGGCTATGGCCCGTCAGATAGATTTGCAGAAGGTTCAGGATGATATACTGAAATCCATTGAGATGCTATCAAAGTATGGCAACAGGAAACATTTGATTTTTGAAGCCTATAAAGCAATAGGCGATTTACAAAAGAATTCTGAAGCATTAAAAGAAAGTAATGAGCTTTTGAAGCGCAGTATTGCTATTAATAAATACCTTTTATGGATTAATGGGTTATTGGGAATAGCACTGGTTGTTGCTGTATTTATTGTTGTTGTGCGGCGTACTCACCGAGTGGCAGGGCCAATGTTTTTATTAAAGCGTTATATGAACGAAATCATTGAAGGAAAAGTACCTAAAATACGCCCTTTACGTAAAGGCGATGAATTTAAGGATGTGTTTGATACATTTGTTACAATGGTTGAATCATTGCACCTTAAACGCAGGAAGCATTTTAAGCAAAAGAAATGATGAAACACTCATTGGTGTATAGCTCTTTGATACAGTAATAAATTTCCATGGAATGTAAATCCAAATGAGTATTGCATGTATGCATTTTGCCGGGATGATTCAAAGAACATAGTGTATGCAGCACCTGCTGATAGCGATAGCCCTGGATCAAGGATAAGTTCAAGGATGGTGCCTGCTGCTACCTGGGGATTATAGTAGAATGAACGTGAGTATGAATATGGCGGATAGTTATGAGTTTTGTCGCCTTCTATGTAATGCAAAATATAGCCTGCGCCAATAAAGGGAGTAATGCTCAATAAAAATGGTAGTGCTTGCTGGTAACCGGCGTGCATCATTATCGAAAGGCTATGCCAGCTCTGGATGGTTTTAATGGGATTGTTTAATGTAAACCAGGTAATAGAAGGCATTGCAACTACTGGGATATAGGTATTGGAGATAGTTGTTGAGCACTGAAATCCACTGGCAGAATGTGCATAATGTTTTATTGTTTTGTGTAATATACTGTAAACAGGAGCCAGGGTTAGCCCCGTAAGGTTGAGGGTAAACGGTTTTTGATAGAGTAACGGAATACGTTTTGATGAATAAAATGTGATTATGTCCTGAGCAATGGTTTTAAATGTTTGGTCAAGTTGTTGTGGGGGAATGTTTTTATGCACAGCTGTAAATTCTTGAGGGCTTTCAGCGGACGCAACGGTTATCTCAATGGTATAGTTTTCGGTTTTTATTTTTTCTTTAAGATAAGCGGTGAGTTCTTTGTAATATATTGTATGCTGGCGGGTAATATTTGTAGAAAGGGTGCGCACCAGTTGAGTTAATGGTGGTGGGTTATAAGCGCCAGCAGGGATTATATACGATGAGCTATCGCCCATAAAAATACCTGATGTAATAAGTGTATTAACAAGTGATTGATGCAGTGAAGTATCAAAGTTTTTACACTGATTGCAGATGGGCGGTGTGGTGTTGAGTATAAATGGATAATACTGAGCCTGCAACTTGCAGGGAAGCCATAGCACCATAATAAGAATTATGTAACGGAGTTTAAACATAATGATCAACCGTTTATTAATGAATAACAATTATGATAAAATAATGTTTTTAATCAAGAATATTTTTATAATTATATTATTTTTAATGATTATTATTATTTGCTCATTATTTATAGTAAAATATGCATACTACTGGTAATGCTCATAAAACTATCACGTGTGATCTTGTACACAGCGGGGGATACTGCATAAATATCATTTCATAAACTGGAGCAAGGAAAAATTGCTTATTGGTGCAATGGTGACATGTAAGCCAGTGAAAATGGGACAATACTTTTTACCATGGGGGAATGACAGGTGATGCATGACAGTCTTAGCTCATGGGATAGATTGTGTTGTTTGCAATGATATGCTAAGCCTATATTACGTATGAGGAATATATCATAATGAAGTACATTACTATGTTAACAATAATGCTGCTGTGTGCTGCAATCTTTTGTATGCCGGGATGCAGTGACATTAATTATCCCGACAATGTACTGGATAAAGATCCCAATGATATGAGTGGTGGCAGTATTGTTATTAATGGTGGAGCACAGTTTGCGTATTTGCAACAGGTTACTGTTACATGCAATGTGGATAATGCTGTTACGATGCAGTTTTCAACAGATGCTACTAACTGGAGCACACGGGAAGCATTTAACAAAACCAGGGTTCTGGAGCTTCCGCTATTATACGGGCAGCAAACAGTATATGGGCAGTTCTTTAACAGCCGTGGTGATGCGGTTATGTATGATGATTCTATATTTTTCATTGAGCGCTGTATAGCCAGTTCCTCTGCATACCTTGGTGGTGATGTGGCTATTTCGGATGATGGTACAGTTATTGCTGTTGGAAGCTATGAAGGCAATGCCAATGCGGCATACGTATTCAGAAAACAGGCAATTGATTGGGACTGTACGGTGATTAAACCTGATGACATTAGCACAGGCGATAAATTTGGATTTAGCGTTGCTTTGAGTGGTGATGGTATATGGCTTTTTGTAGGTGCACCGGTTAAAAGGGCAGTGTATGTGTATGAGTACACAGGCAGCTGGCAACAACAACAAAAAATTACATCATCAACTACATCGTTTGGTTATGATATTACCACCGATAATAGTGGATTGTATCTTGGAGTAGTGTCGTATGAGGGAAAAACATTTGAGATATATAATAGAGATGTTTCAAAACAATATATTCTAAAACATAAAATCTATTATTCTATTGCAAAGTCCTATTGTGTGAAAATTAAGAATCAATCTGATTATGCATATGTATTTCTTGGTCTAAACTCGAACAATAAAGGCAGGGTAGAAATATTTAAACTTACATCCGATGGAATGTGGGGTTTTTATACTATTACTCCTGCTGACAACCAGGAGTATGCTGACTTTGGCAGGTCAATAAGTGTTACCAGCGATGGCAATATATGCGTCATTGGTGCACCATACTATGATATACAAGCAGATGATGATAAGGGATGCTTTTATGTATATCAGAAAAATCAGAGCGGCTATACATTAGTTTCGCAGGTTAAAAATATTAGTGGAACAAATGGTGATGCACTGGGGATGGCGGCAAGTATTTTGCCAGATGGGCAGTATATTTTTGCATCTATGCCACTTGCTGATGAAGGTGGCGTTGATAGGGGTAAGGTTTTAGTATATAGACTTAATGGATCAAATGTTGAATATATGGATTCTTTTTATCCTGATGACAGAAATGAAAAATGTTATTTTGGGCAGGCGCTTGCAGTTAGCAGTACTGGTGTTGTTGCCATTGGGGCGCCGTATGCATATACACATGCAAACAATGATAATGGAGGAGTGGTATATATACGGAGGATACAGTAAATGTGCAGACTGACACTGTTATGTGCAGTGAAAGCAGTGGATGTTTTTGAAACAAGTATGTAAAGATATTTTTAAAATAGCGATATGCGTAATGGCTATGTACATGAACATTCAAAGCAAGGTAATAGAGATACGATTATCCCTTACATGAGGATTGTTTATGGTCACAAATTGGATATTTTACATAACAGTAAGCTACGGCAGGTATTAAGAATTCATAAAGGAAATATAACAATGATACAGTATATAGCAAAGGGAGCTGTAATTGCAATACTGATAGTAAT
>JARYLT010000149.1 GCA_029907515.1 Spirochaetota bacterium
TGTGTAGCGATAGTTATGGTGTATGAACTATTGCTTTTAACCATGGCCATTATCTACATTTTAAAAACGGCATATTAATTCTGGCGATAGTTACTATGGATAAGCTTCTTTCAGGACTTGCACGGGTACGGGAGTCCTATCGAACAAAAAAGAATATTGATGCAACGATAAAAAAGAAGTTTTTATCATGTATATATGAATTCTATGACAGGAACTATCGCCACCTGCCCTGGCGAAATACTGATAATCCCTACCACATTCTTGTTTCCGAAGTGATGCTACAGCAAACGCAGGTGAGCCGCGTTGTTGAAAAATATTCTTCATTTATCAAAAAATTTCCAACTGTGGAAGCTCTGGCACAGGCAAGCCTTCATGACGTTTTAGCTGCATGGCAGGGATTGGGGTATAACAGGCGGGCAAAGTATCTGTGGCAGGCTGCGCAGATCATTGTGTCACAGTACAATGGCACGGTGCCAGATAATCACCATGCATTACACAAACTTCCTGGTCTGGGGAAGGCAACTGCTGCTTCGGTTGCCATATTTGCATTTAGCAGATCTGAATTGTATATTGAAACCAATGTGCGCACAGTATATATTTATAGCTTTTTTGCTGATAATGAAAAAGTATCTGATGCAATGATTGAGCCTTTATTAAAGGTAACTATCGATACTACTAATCCAAAAAAGTTTTATAATGCACTTATGGATTGTGGCACGTATATAAAGCAGCACTATAATTTTTCGCGTCATAGCGCACATTACACAGTACAAACGCCGTACAGTACTTCATTGCGAAAAGTGCGCGGTGATATAGTTCGGTATATTGTCAACAATGGTGCGGCAAATAATGATATGCTGGTGCAAAGCCTGGGATATGCGCCTGAAAAAATACAGAAAGCACTTGAGGCGCTGTGCCGGGAAAACATGGTATGTGAAGATAACGGCATATATACGATTCCCAGCCATGAGTTGATAAAAAATAATTGACAAAATGATTACAATGTTGATTGACTACAATGAGGGATTAGTTTAATTCCATATTATTTTTATACACAGAGAGGTTTCCCATGATAAAACGACTTACTGTATTACTCTTGCTGGTGTTTGTTTTGGGTACATCAGCGCAGGTATTTGCTGTACCAGTTGCATACCGTTCGTGGACGTATTTAGATTTAACGGCACTACTTTCGCCACAGTGGTCATATACTCTGTTAACAAGCCACAGCTATGAGTATGAAAGAAAAAATGATCCAGGTAATGAAGAAAAAAAGACATTCTTTTACGAAGTATTTACAGGTCCCACCTATACCATGCGGTTTGATAATTTAACTGTTAAACTGCCATTATGGTATTACTATCAGAGCTTCCCAACCAGGGCAGCAGTATCGCCTACCGGTAAGGATGAGCATTACTATTCACATAATATTGAGTTTTTGCCTATTATTGAATATAAAATTGGAAATTTGAAATTGTGGAATCGAATAATTTTCCATAATAAAGTGTATTCCACCTATCCATCTTATACAACAAGTTCACTTAAAAAGGGATATTCATTACTTATTCGTGAATATTTCAGAATTGAATACAGCATTACTGACCAGTTTGCTGTTATGATTGGTGATGAAATATTCCAGGGCATCATAGATGATGAGGATACAAAAGATATAACAAAAGCTCCTCTTACACCTGGTTTTGAATATGGTGGATTTTCACAGAACAGGCTATACGTTGGTTTCAGCTATAAGTTTACGCCAACCATAATACTTACTCCAATGTACATGTATCAGACACAATACTTTGAAACAGGCAATAAGTTAACTGAAAAAGACCACTACCTGTTTACAACACTGACATTCCTCTTTAAGACGTATGAATAATACAACAGCATACATAACTGTAATGAAAAATCCCACGGATTACTCTGTGGGATTTTTTATGCTTGCATTTTTATTATCATGGATTAATCATGATAAGGCAAAATACTACAAAAATATATTACGGCGGGAAAGAAAGCATGAAATTTGAAACGTTGCAGCAACTTTTAGAATATGATGCCTCATTACATACATTAATTGAACCAGATAGTCGCTTTGCCATGGTTTTTGACAGGCTCAAAGATTGTATTGAAACATATAAACCGCATGTCATCGTCAAAATTGGGCTGGGAAATCCAAAATATATTGAAGCTATTATGCAACTTTCAAAAGCACTATGCGTGGTAGTTGAGCCTTCGCTTCCATTGTTGCAATCGTTTTATGCCAGGTCTGGCACACAGGAATGGATGAATCGCCTGTATACAATTGCAGGAAATTTCAATGATTTCCCCATTGATTACTATAAGGCTGATATGCTTGTATGTATTGATTGCCTGGATTTACTTGATACAGGGCGGGCAATTGATGAATTCAGACGTGCTTTACAGTTTGAAGGCGTGTTCTTTTTAGCGGGATTTGTGTTGCCCAATGAAGACATAGAAGGAATATTTGATGAGATAGCTCATACCATAAATCCTCTTCATACCGATTACTATCTGGAAGATGACTTAAAGACTTTCTTAACACTCAATGAGTTTGGACTGGCAAAATCCCATACAGAGAAAGTTACTGTTAACCTTTTTTCAGTTGCAGAATACCTGGGTACCAGTAATCAACAGTTGCAACAATTGATTGATGAAAATAAAGAACTGCTTTCTGATATTTACATGTTACAGAATAATGAAACAGTGACCCTGCCGTATATGATTTCTGCGTATATACGGCAGAAGCCTTCATCAGATGAAACAATATAATTTCTAATCAGGCTTTATAGAATGCAGGGTCATATCCTTCTTTGCCATTATATTTTTCGCTCTGTTGTTTCATGTAGCCTAAGTATGCCATTTCGTTAACTTCAAGTCCGCAGGATTTTAAGGTTTTCACCACATCTTCAAAATCGGGTGGGCACCCTTTTACTTCAACTGGCTCTTTGATGTTGGGGTTGTTTTTATTTGCTTTTATTATACAGTTGCCAAGCAATATTGTTTTATCATAGCCAGGACGCGCCTGCATCTTTTTGCCATTGAGTATTTCAACCTTTGGCAGTGGTTGTCCTTTAAATGCTGATAATACCAGAATATTGCACATATTGGCAATTGGGGAACATCCAGAGCACAGCGTATCATCATATTTTGGGAGAGCAACACCCCTTACACCCATCTTTGCAAAAACCCCAGGGCCAGTATTGTCTTCGGTCCATGCCCAGTCCCATTTCAGTGGCTGTATGTGGTCATCCAGTTTTTCACCTTTTATTTCGTAATCCTGTAATGATAATGACTTTTTATGACGCTCAGCGTAAGTTACAAAATGAGCAATATCAGTTGGATCATATCCCATAACTTTGGCCCCAACCATATCTGCAGCAAGAATATCGGTAGATGCTATGATAATATCTTTTTTGTAGGCATTACCAAAGTGCAGTGCACCTTTTTCCAGAGCATAGATACCATCAATTATTGTTAGCTTTGGTTTTACGTAATCAGCAACAAATGGGAAGCAATATTCTAAATTAAGCTCAGGATGATGGCATAATTTTTTTGATGCTAATTTAAGGCATCCTTTAAGATTTTTTAATCCTAATGATATCTTGGTTTGGCCATGAGTCTTCAGTACGGGAAAATCTATAACAAAGTCAGATTCTAACGCTTCTTTTGCTATCATGAGATGTGTTTTATCATCAATGGCACATTTTTCCGCTTTAGATTCATTGAAATCAACAAGCTTTACACCATATTTAGAAACAAGCTCATTATATCCTAAACCTTTAAATGCAGCAGTAGTACCAACGCCTTTTTTAACTTCAACAGAACCTTCTCCAATGGTGATGTCATTGCATCCAAATTCTTTTAACAGTATAACAAGATCTTCAACAAGTCGAGTTGTGGTAAAAACACCGTACGGTGCTGGTGGGAAAAGTTCATCCCATGCAACTAAATTGGGTTTGATTAGCACTTTATCAGTAGCTTTTAAATCAGCAAAACCATTACAAAGAGCTATCGCCTGCTTTAAAGAGTCAGGGCTTTTTGTATATTTCACTAATGATACAGTTTGCATAAAACCCTCCAGATACAATTTTGGGGTATACTATCAAAGCCATATATGAAGACAACTACTTTTTTATTTTCCTTTTTGTATGGTATATACGGAACAAATAATTGACACCCAAAGTTTTATTATGTACAGTTATATAGTATTTTTGATAACTGGAATATAGGGAGGTGATTTATGAAATCATATACGGAGTATTTAACCTTCAATACTCGGACAAAACGCGATTATATAAACATCACCGAACAGGTTGAAGAGATAGTTAGAAAGAGTGGCATTAAAGAGGGATTGTGCCTTGTCAACGCAATGCACATAACAGCATCTGTACACATTAATGATGATGAAAAAGGTTTAATTCATGATATTGATGATTTTTTAGAACAACTGGCACCTCACCAGCCACTATCGCGCTACCGTCATAACCGCACTGGTGAAGACAATGGTGACGCTCATATAAAAAGAAGTATACTTGGTCGAGAGGTTGTTGTTGCTGTAACCAACGGTAAGCTTGACTTTGGTCCATGGGAACAGATTTTTTATGCAGAGTTTGATGGACAACGACCAAAACGTGTACTGGTAAAGGTAATAGGTGAATAATGCAACTGGTAGATGTACATTGCCATTTAGAAAGTGAGCACTTTGCATGTAATCTAGACACTATAATTGAAAAAGCAAAAGGTGTGGGTGTAGTAGCTCTTATTACCTGTGCGATAGTTCCTGGTCAATGGGAATTATCGCACACTATCAGTAAAAATTATAAAGAAGTCTACTTTGCACTTGGCGTTCATCCATGGTATATTGAAGAAAATTATCTCCACGAATTGAATAAGCTTACTCACATTAAAGCTGATAAATACTGTGCTATTGGCGAGATTGGGCTTGATGCAAAAACAAACATTGACATGCAGTTACAAAAAAAGTTCTTTGAAGACCAGCTATCAATTGCAAATGAATTGGGAAAGCCAGTAATTGTCCATTGCAGAGGTGCGTTCAATGAACTTGTAGCATCAGTAAAACGTGTTGGTACACTTAAAGCGGGCGGGGTTATACATTCGTATTCAGGAAATGTGGAAATAACAAAGCAGCTCATTCCGTTTGGATTTTATTTTTCATTTGGAGGTGCAATAACGTTTCGTAACAGTAAGAAAAAAGTTGAAGTTTTGAAGTATATCTATCCTGAATATGTATTGCTGGAAACCGATAGCCCAGATATTCCCCCTGTTGAAAAAAACGGGGAAATCAATGTACCAGAGAATATAATGTATGTGGTTAAAGCAATCAGTGAACTCATTGAAAAACCAGAAGAAGAAATTGCACACATAACTACAGCTAATGCAAAAAAGTTGTTTAATTTAAAACTATGACGAATCTGGATAAGAAATTGAAAACATCTATTGACAAAATTAATTAAAGATTAAATCTTTTAGAGGCAAATATACAAATACTTTGGGAGGAAATAATGTATTTTGAAACTACTACCTGTATTTCTCTTCAGCATATTGCAATCCTTGAAGAATTTGCACAACAATTAGGTCTTCCTCTTCGTACTATTATTGTTTACATGATCATGTATGCTGCTAAAAAAGAAAAAAAGCAATACAGAGCATTTAAACGCATAGCTTACCGCACACGTAATACTGATAATCCCTGGAAACGGGTACATCTGGTGTTGTACCAATCTGAGTATGAGTTTTTCCTGGATGTGAAGAAGCTGTG
>JARYLT010000014.1 GCA_029907515.1 Spirochaetota bacterium
ATCAGGCACGCCCAACGTTGGGTTGCCAATTGACTCAATAAAGATAGCACGCGTTTTTGGTGATATTGCTTTTTCGTAGGCATCGTAATCATTGTAGGGCACCATTTTACAGGTAATGCCAAACTGCGGCAGTATAGCATCAAACATGGTGTAGGTACCACCATACAGATTGCTTGCGCTGATAAATTCATCCCCTGCCCTGCATACATTAATAATGGCATAAAATATTGCCGATGTTCCTGATGCCAGTGCAAGGGCTGCCCTGCCCCCTTCAAGCATGGCCACACGTTCTTCCAGTACATCCTGCGTTGGATTCATGATGCGCGTATAGATGTATCCTTTTTGTTTCAGTGCAAAAAGGTCTGCACCGTGCTGTGCAGAATCAAATACATACGAACTGGTGCGATACACCGGAACCGCACGCGCTTTTGTGGCATCGATGCTCTGACCCCCATGAAGGGCAATAGTTTCTATGAGATAGTTACCTGACATTTTGTTCCTCCTTTTTATTAAATGATCCATTGTAGATGATATATCATTATCTTTTCTTGCTTTAATCAAATAGCCAGGTGCTCACATAACGTTCGCCGGAATCTGGCAATAACACAACTATTGTCTTTCCTTTGCTATCAGGACGACTGGCAACTGTCAGTGCTGCCCACATAGCAGCACCAGCGGAAATGCCCGCAAGGATACCTTCATCTTTTGCTAATTTTTTGGCGATAGTTCCGGCATCAGTCTCATCAACGGTTACTATCTCATCAATAATTGATTGGTTTAAGACTGCCGGTATAAAACCAGCTCCAATGCCCTGAATTTTATGAGGACCAGGTTTTCCTCCCGACAATACAGGCGATTTAGCTGGTTCCACAGCAACTATTTTTACCGATGGTTTTTTTGCTTTGAGTACCTCACCAACGCCAGTGATAGTGCCTCCTGTACCAACACCAGCAACAAAGACGTCAACATCACCGTTTGTATCATTCCATATTTCAACGGCAGTTGTTTTGCGATGTATCTCAGGGTTTGCGGGATTGTTAAACTGTTGCGGCATGAAGGCATTGTTGGTTTTTGCAACTATCTCCTCAGCTTTTTCAACAGCACCACGCATGCCAAGTGCACCATCAGTGAGTACAATTTCAGCACCAAGCATTGCAAGCAACTTACGGCGCTCTATGCTCATGGTATCAGGCATTGTCAATATAAGCCTGTAGCCTTTGACAGCCGCTACAAATGCAAGCGCAATGCCCGTGTTACCACTGGTGGGTTCAACAATCACCGAATCAGGGTGAAGCAAGCCCTTGCTTTCAGCATCCGCAATCATGGCATAGCCAATACGATCCTTGACACTTGACAAAGGATTGCGCGACTCAACCTTTGCATAAAGATTAACCCCACCAGGAGCAAGTTTATTAATCTTTACCAGTGGTGTATTGCCAATGGATTCTATGATAGTAGTGTATTGCATTATTGTATCTCCTTTTTACCATTTCAAATTTCATATATACTTCCAGCAGCCTGCTTATATTCATCCACCATATCCTGTAATGTGATGCCATCAAGCACCTGCATTATTGCGTCATCAGCCTTTTTCCAGATTGTGCGTGCCACACAATCGACATTGCGTTTGCACACTTTGGGATTTTCAGTGCATTCAACCAGGGATACATCGCCTTCCAATTTTTCCACAATCATGCGTATGGTTATTTCTGATGGGTGTTTTGCCAGCATATATCCACCATTAGCACCCCGCACCGATTGGAGCAAGCCAGCTGATTTTAAGGGGATTACCAGCTTGCTGAGATATTTAAACGATATCCCCTGCATCTTTGCCACTTCTTTCAAAAAAACAGGACCCTGATTGAATTTAAGTGCAAATTCAAACATCATCCTGACGCCATATCTGCTTCTGGTTGATAATCTCATTGTATACTTCCTTTTTTGCTACTATTATGACCTTTTTGGTAGTATTTCACATGGTAGGGAAATTGTCAATATTTTTTTTGGATTTAAAATCAACCATCGCAGGCGCTCAAGCGCTTGAGCGCCTGCGTAATGAGCACCAGAGCTAAAAAGAAATATGGCATTGCAATAATTTCATAACAAATAAAACCCTGAAATGACTTCATTTGTATGATACAATGGGGTCAGAGCCAAATATGGTATCATTTCTGTTTCCTCAGCGATCTCTACGTGAGATTAAAGCAATAATGTATCACGACAAGATCGCAGGGAGCACCGAGTGTGCGGAAAACGTGGGATAAAAGTGGTAAAAATACTATGACACATACTCTCACCATACAGCGATATGCCAACAATGGCTATGGAATTGGTTTTATTGATGGCAAAACCGTATTTGTTCCCTACAGTGCCGTAGGTGATACTGTTGCCGTTACCATAACTCGTCAGGCAAAAAACTACTGTTTTGCTTCAATTACCGATATTATAACCCCTTCGCCCAATCGTATTACCCCACAATGTCCTGCATTTACTCACTGTGGAGGATGTGACTTCCTTCATATTCCCTACAAGGAGGAACTTACAGTAAAAAAAGAGTTATTCATAAACACATTAACACACATTGGTGGTCTTCCTCACCATATCCTGCCAGCAATTGAATTAATTTCAGGTGAACGATTTCATTACCGAAGCCACGCTACACTTCAATCAGATGGTACTCATATAGGCTTTTATAAAAAAGATTCGCATAGTGTTGAGCCAATACCTGCAAAGGGTTGCTTACTTCTTCATGAAAAGCTAAATACATTTATCCTCAGCAAATCGTGGGATAGCCACGGTAACGAACCTATCAAAATTGCTATCGATGCACAGGGCTCAATATGCTCTGACCCCACTGCAGTTATCACTGAACAGGAATGTGGCATCACCTATGAACGAAGTGTCAGTACATTTTTTCAGGCAAACAGATTCCTTAGAAGCAAAATGCTTCTTGTTGTTGATGAACTATCGCAAAGCTTTGCATCAATTCTTGATGTGGGGTGTGGTGTTGGCTTTTTTAGTATTTATTTAGCCAAAAGAATGAAAGGCACTGGCATTGATACTAATATTCAGAGTATTGAATGGGCAAGGTATAATGCAAAACGTAATAATGTTACTGTTGATTTTCATACGGTAAGTATTGAAAACTATCACCCTTTTAAACATACTCATGAATGTATTATTATTGACCCACCTCGTCAGGGCATATCAAAGCGAGGAAGAAAGACCATTGTTGCCATGAATCCTTCGTGCATTATATATGTTTCCTGCAATCCTGTAACCTTTGCCCGTGATATCAAAAGCTTTGTTGACAGTAACTATCGCTTACAAAAATTATATGTGATTGATATGTTCCCATGCACTCATCACACCGAAGTGATTGGGCTTTTGACGAAGTAGACTACTTCAACGTGAACGTCAAGCCCTGCACAAACGTCATGCGCTCTCTGCCAATAGTATCAGGAATAGGTGGGAAGGGTGAAGCGCTGTGTATTGCCTTAAGCGCAGCATCATCTAAAAGTGCTGACCCTGAAGAACGTACCATGATAGCCGACAGTAGATTGCCATTTTTATCGATGGTGAATTTAATATAGGTTTTTCCTTCAATACCATCCTTGCGTGCTGTAGCCGGATATACTAACGATTCCTGAATACGCTGTCGTATCATATCGGTATATTGCATGGTTACTGTCTGGCTGTCCTCATTTGAAACCATATATTGTGATGCCATGACACCACCCTCTTTAACAGGCTTTGCAGGATTATTCTTGAGCCTGGTTGTATCAGCAGCATGTTCAACATGTGGCAATATTGTATATGTGTGCATGGTAACATTCAATGTATGTTTTTGAATATCCGTTGTCCTGCCTCCAAATGACACACACAGGAAAACACCATGCACAGCAATCGAAATGAAGAATGCATAATAAACAATGTTTCTATTTTTGTGAGGCATTGTTTTCTTCCATGCTTGTTGCTATCACCAGGTCTTTAACCTGTGTTTGTTTTATGATATCAATCACCTGCACCACCATGCCAAGTTGTACCGTTTTATCAGCCTTCAGGATAACAGTCTTTGAAGCAGCTGACAGTGTGGAAAGCATTTCTTTAAGTGCCGATAGTTCAACCTTTGTGGCATTGCAATAAATGGCATTACTACCGGTAATATATATTTCAATATTGTTCCTTTGCACAGTAACAGCCGAATTAGCTTTGGGTAATGATACTTCAATACCAGGATTGGCAACATAATATGATGTGAGTGCAAAAAAAAGCAATAGCTGGAACACAACATCAATAAGCGGTGCTATATTCAAATCAATCACTACTTTCTTTCTTCGTTCAATAAAAAGCCTTTCAGCACTCATTGCTTTATCACCTCTAATATATCGCTGATTAACTCTTTCAGCGCCCCGGTAATATCATCAATCCTGTCCTCAAAATAATGGTAGGCAATAATGGTGGGGATGGCAACAATCAATCCCGCTGCTGTGGTTATCAGCGCTTCCCATATACCACCTGCCAGCGCTGACGGATTGACCTGCCCCTGCATATTCTGAATACCCATGAACACCTTAATCATCCCGGTAACAGTCCCCAAAAGGCCTAAAAGTGGTGCAATATTGCCAATGATAGCAAGCCAGTTTAACCGTTGTTCTAAGTTACGCACATAAAACGTGGCATATCGTACTAGTTTATGCTCGGCTTCATGCAATTCATAGTCTATGGTATAATCTTTTCCCAGATCCAGAACATCAGCCATATCCTTAACTATCCCGGGGCATTCGGGAATAGTGTTTTTATTCAATGCATTTGTAATAAACTGCTCTTTAAAAACATTAATTGAATCCCATACATATGGTCGGGACTTTATTAATACATATAACCGTTCTATAAATATTGCCAGCGACAGAACAGAACATAGCAAAATGGGCCACATTACCGGGCCACCTTTTTGAAATATAGCAAACATAGCTGTTACTCTTTTTAGATTTTTGCTACTATATGAATAGTATAGTAAAATTTTGACAACTTATTTATAATTTTTTCAAAATTTTGTCTTATTGTTATTATAATAATAATTATTATATAATTACACTTCTTAATGGAACTTAGGGGATTTTTTTGAAAAATTTTAATTATTGCTGATGGTTCATCTTCTTTTAAATTAGCAAGTACTATAATACATTTTTATAAAAGGAAGAAAAATTGAATTCAGATTATTCCCGTTTTCAATACGAAAATTGCAATCTATTTACTCCCCCTTAGAAATTGACCGTCTATTACCGCAATTCATGATATGTGGCATGTATCCTGAGATAGTACTCAACAAGGAAACTACTATTATACTTTTAAAAAATCTTGCTTTCAGTTACTCATATAAAGATGTGCTGCAATATCAGCAGATAAAAAATCCTGAAATCCTTTAAAAGCTACTACAGGCATTAGCTTTACAAATTGGCAATGAAGTATCGTATAATGAATTATCTTCATTGCTTGGTATTGATAAAAACAATGGTTTTCCGCACACTTTTATCAAATCCAAGCAACGAAGCAGCACCATACCCCAGCGCTAATCCTGTCACATTATGCAGTATTACCACAAGCACGGTAACAAAACCCACCGTGCGCAACGCATGAGCATTTGCGGCAGTGATCCCGGCTATAATAGTAACTATCGCCACAACTGAAACTGACTTATGTAATAAAATTTTTTTGTACCACTGTTTGCTATTTTTGTTTATGCAATCATATACATAGAAAACAAGTATGCGCTCTCCCCGGGAATCGAACCCAGACACACGGCTCCGGAGGCCGACGCTCTATCCATTGAGCCAGGAGAGCTATTACAATGTATTAAGACATATATACCAGAATCGCTCATTACCTGTAAAGATTATTTGTTCCAGGTGAGTTATATCTCAAAATTGGTTATTATCAATATGAACTTAGCAATTATCTGTTTTCAGATTGAGGTATTGTTAGGTTGTATATAGATTATCCAAAGGGTAAAGAGAAAACAATATAAAATGTATTTACATTGAAGGTATTTTCAACCTTATTACCATAATAAGTTGTAATAGTTGTTTACAAGTTAACAAAACTTTTAATACCATTAATGAAGAAAAGCTATATCCAATAATGAAGTGCAATAGTTAAGTGTCCGGTTGTCAGCTAATCATAACTCCATGAGGCATTTTTTACCAACTCTTTTCCTTGTTTTATTAAATGTCTATGATATATATTGATAAATCGATTCATGATTTGCCTTGAGATCCGTATGATCAATACGCATCCTTCTTGAATCTGTTTAGGATTACAACCGTCCAATAACCGGTTTATTACATATTGTTTTATACTATCACTCTTCAAATGTATTTTGTGTTAGATAATCACATTCTTCCATCTGAACGTATATTGACATGGTGCGTCCGATATGTGGTATGAAGTCTTGGCTATGAGTACATCAAATCTCCCATGATATGGACGAGGAAGATCATTACAGTACAATGGCTATTTGTTTATTTGTGTATCCTTCTTCCAGCATACAGGCTATCTCTTCCCGTTCTTCTAAATAAATTTGTGAGTGGACTTTTTTACTGCTATTCTATATTTTAGTCAAATAAGGACTTATCCTTGTGGTTATTGTATGCTAAATCGACCTCAGGATGATGCACCTGATTTTAAAACTACTTTTTTACCCCATTAATTGCTTATTATACTTCTCAATTGAACTGGGGTTATAAGTAATATTTTATTATTATTCTGTTTATGAATAATTGGCGATAAATGATTATAATTTCTGGTTTACGCTTATTAAAACTAATCTATATAACTATAGCCCTTCCTTTACTGCTTATCATATTAACAGGTTGTGATCTCATTACATCTGGCCAATCAGGATTATATGAAGATCCTCAACTGCTCTCCGATAACTGGGAATATAGCTGGAATTTTTCCTTAGAAAATATCAATACTGGCGATAGTAACTGGCATAAAGTGATATATCCCTTTTCGAAATTGAAAAAAGAATCCAATACTGTTTGGTTCCGTACAACATTACCCGATAAACTGCCAATGCATCCAGCTCTTTTTATCCGAGATTTATATCTGGCACTGGTTGTGTACGTTGATTCAAGACCAATCTACTCATTCTGGGATACAGATGCAAATTTTAGCAAGGATTTTATACCAAAAAAATCTCACTTTATAGCTTTGCCCGATTCCGCGGCAGGTCAAAATATTTATTTTAAAATCCAATCAAATTACCACCTTATCGGCATAACAGGACCTGTATTGCTGGGTACTGAGTATACACTGATTAAGAACATCATTTTATCTGATATTGCCAACATAATCATTGCCAGTATAGCTTTTTTCATAGGTTTTTTTTCATTAACAATATTTATTATTAACAGGAAACAGTGGCAATATTTTTATTTTGGTTTTTTTGCTTTATTACTGATTCTATATATTCTTAATTATACATCAATACGAGATTTGTTACTTGATACCCCCTTGTTATGGATATGTCTGTGGCTGCTTTCATCGGTTTGGTCTACCACTATGTTTATTGGATTTACAAAAGTAATCTTTAATTATCAAAAAAAATCAATACTGGGAATATTATTTGTATTTAACACATATTATGCCATTTTTGAAACAATTGTTCTTCTTGCTGGCATTGGTGAATTATATTTTACGGGGAATATGTATGCAAGTAAATATATTTTGGGTGTGCGTTACATATTTCAATATCTGCTAATAGTAGATGTAATTATTATAATTTCAGTTATGATAAATCAATTTAAAGCAGGTAATAAGGAAGCTGGCATTTTACTTGCCGGACTGATTGTGTTATGTATAACAGTATTGCACAGTGTTGTTGTTGCTATTGGCTATTTAACTTATGATTTTCGCTCATATATTCATTGGGGATTATTTTTTCTTTTATTATCTCTTTCATTTATTCTTATCCGCCAGTACACATTGCTTCAAACTTCAATCGCTCTAAGTAAAGCAGACATGAACACAGCACGCCGTATCCAGCAATCAATCATTCCTGCAATTCCCCCACTCCATCAAAATTTAAGGATATCATCCTTATACATCCCTGCCGAAATAGTAGGTGGTGATTTTTTTGACTATATCATTATAAGCCAACATGAAATAGGAATCTTTATTGCTGACATCACCGGCCACGGTGTTTCTGCAGCTCTCATTGCATCTATGTGCAAAATAGCATTTCACTCTTCCAGTAAATTATGCTCCAACCCTTCAGCCTTGCTTGAAAATATTAATGTAATACTTGCGGATAAAACTGCCGGACAGTTATTATCTGCATTATATGTATATATAAATACATCAAACAATACCTTAATTGCAGCTAGTGCAGGGCATCCCCGTTGTATAATTATTAACCGAAAAACAAAAGACTATAATGAGCTACCTACAAAGGGAAGAATTATTGGTGCATTTGATAGACTAAACTGCAACAATATCATTTACCCATTAGATCATGATCAGCGAATTATTCTTTATACTGATGGCCTCATCGAAGCGTGTAATCCTTCGGGTGAAATGTATGGGGAATATAATTTTTTTAACTTATTGATTCAAACTTTACATATGTTACCTGAAGACACATGCTTACAAATAAAAAAAGATATATATACATGGGCAGCAAATGAACAAAATCTTTATGACGACATGACAATTATTTTAATAGATGTAATTGATTTCACTTAATACATCAGTTAATACAACCATAAACCAAGTATCCTATTATCATATCTTCTTTAACTTCATGATCATTAATTTTGCCTATTAATATGTTTATGTAATATTTATTTTTTTGTTTTATTACTATTTACCACGCATATTCAATTTATATAAATAAGTATATTTTAATAAAAATATAAAAAAATGTATTGAAAAATTTACCAGTGATGATTTATGTTGAAATTGGTATAAGCACGTGTATCGGGTGATGATTTCTATACATCATATTTCATGGTATGTATAGAAAACGCTGACATCTTTCAAGGTTTACTAAGGAGTTACATATGGCAGCTATAAAGGAAAAAATTATTATAAAAAATACCACCAGGAAAAGGCGGAAAAAATCATCATATTTACCACCTGACTATAAAACATTACAGGAAGTTATTGATGGAATTGAACGCGACTACATCCTCCATACCCTGGAATTAACCAACTGGAATCTTCAGAAAACCAGCCGGGTTCTGGATATTGCACGTAACACACTGAAAGCTAAAATGAAGAAATATAATATTGATCTGCAATAGTTTCATTTACAACAAAGCAAAAACAATGAAACCTGTAATGAGCAACAATCCCAAAAGAAGTGCGATATAAACAAATAGCATATTTTCATTACTTTCTTCCTTTTTCTGTTCCTGCTTATCTGTTTCAATCTTTACATTTTCCTCTTCTATTATTTTAACCAGTACATTTTTTGCAACAAGCGCATATATTGCAAAGCCACCTGTTGCAAGCGAGACCTTTTCTTTAATCCGAGCTTTTACCGGCAGGTATTGCCCATCAGTGGTTATTGCGTTAAACATGCGTGCAATCTTATCGGATACCGGGTCTTTGCCACTGAGCATTACAGTAATCTTTTCACCTGCTTTAATATCATTGATATACTTTCCCTTTACAGGAGACACAATAACTGTACCTGGAATAACATATTCTACCTGTGATTCTATTTCACGCATTTTTATCTCATCGGGGTCAAGTTCCTCTTGCTTTTGCTCCTGTTTTCCTGGCAATTCCATTGGTATATTTTCAATTTCCAGGGTTAATGAAGAGGTTTTATCTATTTCAATCTGGCATTCTGTGTTCTGTGAAAAATATTTACCTATAATTTCCTCAAATAGTTCTGATACAACCTGTATATTTTGAGCTTTGGCTGGTTCATAGATATCATACCCTTCTATTGCATCAGCTAAATGATTGGTAAACTTATACGAATCTTCTGTAGCTCCACCTAAATCACCTACAATATCACCAAATAAATTATAAAATTGCTTCCATGCATCAAAAATACGAATCTTATTGTAAATATCACTATATGAGGTTACCAGCGAGTTAATATTAATAATATAATTATTTTCAACATTCAGAAAAATATAAAAAGCACCTACTTTGCCTGCTCTAAACCTTCCCTTAATAACAGCAACATCCTGCAACATTCCTGCAGCCATCTGGCGGGCTTTTTCCAGATTCCCATTTGTATATTTTAACGCTTTGTTTATAAGCTGGGTCTGATCACTGAATGAATCATATTGGGTATTATCTGGCATTTATACTTCAACCTCTTGATCAGCTAAACTTTTTTCAATTATTTCATATTTTTTCTGGGGGGTTAATCCAATAATACGCTTTATACACTGAGTAACCTGCTCCTTATAATGAGAAGGAACCTCCAGTATGAAATAACCATTTTCTAAATTATTAATAATATGTACTTTATTTTCTGGAATTTTTAAGCCCAAAAGTGGGCCATAAAACTTTATAATATATTCTGGCGATATATATTTTACAAACAACCTGGAAACGCCCATCTTTATTCTTCTGACTGGCTTGTATTGCTGGTATTTAGTTTTTATCAATTCATCAAACGATGATGGGTTTTTTGCGATAATAATAGCAATAGTACCTTCCTGAGATTCAAGAACTAGCATATAGCTGTAAAGATTCTTATATGAAGCTAAAAGCCCAAATAATGAATCATCTTCACTTTCTTTCTTTTTAATAATCTGTTTCATGGTACTGTAGAAATTACCTGATTATATTAATACTGGCATAATCATAATTTATTCAATTATACAGAAAGTTATTTATTTATCAAGTATTTTACTAAATAGCCTGAAATACAGTATCATCATGTATCTTTCTTACAGCACGTATTTCATACAAACGCAAAAGACTATCCCGGGCTTCGGCTTCTGAAACATGCATAAATAAAGCAATATCAGCGCTGGTTGCTTGTTTGTTTATTACACAGTATTCTATAATATCCTTTTCCATTTCGGATATAGAACCCAATGCATGGCATCCGTTTTTACATAACCTATCAGTCATAACAATATACCGCTTTTGATCATGAGTCATTCCAATAACCTGATTGACAATATATTCAACATTATCGGTTATATTGACTAACTTGATATAAAATGGAAAAGCATTTGTTTGCGATAGCTCTAATAAAGGTACAATGCACTCATCAACAAACGAAGCATCAACTGAGCGTATGCCATCAAAATCAATGATTACAACTTCATGTTCAGCTAGATGCTTTAGCTTTTCTTGAATTTTCTGAAATAACAACTTGCCAACATACCGCGTAAATAAGTCAGTGCTTTTGCGAGTTACAACAACAGATGTTGCTAATTTTTTAATTTCAATTACCATTATTTCATCCAATAAGTGTGATTGAAAACTGAGTACCAGGGAAAGAAGGGCAGTCATCTTTTAGAAATATATAACTCCCTTTTGCCGAACGGCGATGATGCAATACACTGATGTATGCATTCTCTGAGCGAAGAAAAATTGAACCTTTCAGCTGTTCCATAATGGCATTAACCTGGCACAAACCATATCCATATCGACGTTTACTTGAAAGTGGAGTCGTTAAAACAGTTTGCAGCAACTTAGCATTGGACATTGTTTTAATTTCGGGCATATATTCAAATGTCCCAGGTATTCCAATACCTGAATCAACAATAGCTATTCGGAATATGCGCTCATTTAAATACATATAACTCTGAATGGCAATAAACCCTGAATCCAAACTGTGTTCAAAAATATTCTGGCATATTTCTGAAATGACGGTAACAAGATAATCCACCATGGTTAATGTAAACCAGTGTTTCAAAATAACAAGAGCACGCTTTCTGAAAGTGGCTATAACTTTTGCAATAACCCTGACACTTTCCTTTTCTTTCCCCGGTATTTCAATAACCTCAAGCAACCGTGAGGACGTAATGCTTCGTTTCAGATGTTTGTGCTTCTCCAGTGTATCATCACAATCAACTATATTATGTGCAAAGAAATCCATCCTTGTCATATACTGCAATATTTGTGCTGGGATGCGGTGCAAAGTCAGCTTGTTCCCTGTTAATCGCAGGTAATTGCGACCAATAAGAAGCAAGCATAATAATGAATATGGATCAACAAACGTCACATGGGACAAATCAAGCCCTTCAGCTTTTTGATTGATAATGTGCTGGTATAATGAAATAACCGTTTCAAAGCTGAAAGGGTCCTTACATTGATCAGGAATTTGAATTATAGCCACTGATCATCCTTTACTAAAAATTTATGAAAATGAGGACACAACTATTCCTTATGTATAATAATCGACATTTTATCATCAATTTTCACTATTTATTCTCAAATGATGCTTGCAAGGATATATGAATTAGTGTAATGATATACAGATCGTAAACTACCTGAAGCGTATAATCACAAACTAAAGTGAGTAATGCACATGTTACAGGATAATGAGATAGAAACTTTAATTACCAAACTACGGAATAAATATGATGAATATGCACATAAATATAGCCCTCGCTGGTTTAACAAAGATTCATTTGAAGAACGCCTGCAGACTGCCCTGAGAAACAAAATTGATCTGGAAGCTTTTATTATAGCTGAGATAGCCCATTTTGATACAATACGAAAGCGTTATGAGGAGAAAAAAAGTGAAAGCAGTTTCAGTAAAAAAGTAGATGTCCTCATTGAAGAATTAACTGCAAAAATTAAAAAATACCCAAAGATTGAATTCCACCCCAAAGCACATTTTGAGATTATGCATATGTATGGTGCATGTTATCAATTGCTTGAGTATTATTTTCCGGTTTTGTGGATAATACTTGAAGATCGTACAAAACTTTATGAATTTGAACAGCGACTTCAGTATTTATGCGCCCACAGTACCACACGCAATTCTAAAAGAATAGAAGATCATATAGCACTTTTACAAAGGCCATCCGTGAAGTATATAGAAATAGAAAAAGACAAAAATGAATACCTCAAAGAATGTGCATTTCTTCTACACGAAATTCATCAATGGCTTGATACTGTACTGCCTTTTTACAGCAATACCCAAAGCATCTCATTTGCCAGACTATATGTGCAGGAGGACAAACGGAAACAAATAATCACTTTTTTTAACAACGACACACCACAATCTGCAATAAAAAAGATACAGAATTACATCTCAGGAATTATCGATGATTTCAGATTACAGGCTTTCAGGAAAAGTTAAATTTTTTTAATGCAAATTAATGTTACATCATCTTCTAAAGGGGCATACTCAGTAAACTCATACATACTCCCACATATCGAGTGTAATAATTCCACCGGGTTTTCATGTGCGTTTATAAATATCGTATCTTTTAATCGTTGATCTCCATACAGAGTTTTTAAGGCAGGATTCATGGATTCGGTTAACCCATCAGTGTATAAAAACAACATATCCCCGCTTTGCAAGATAATTGAAGCATCCTGGTAAGCCATGTCTTCAAAAACACCCAAAAGTCCACCAGTATTGGGTAACTCTTCAATTTTGTGGACATGATAGTTATAATAATAGAGTGGAGGATGCCCAGCTGATGTATACAATATTGTGCCATCCGGATATAGTCTACAGATTACTGCTGTTCCAAAGTAATATAATCCTTGACCATCAGCTATCATCTGCCGGTTTACTTTATACAACACTTTAGCTGGAGATTGTTCATGGAAACTGAATGTACGGATTAGTGTTCTCATTGCATTGCCAATGTATGATGACGCTATCCCATGACCGGACACATCACAGAGAACTATCTGAAAAACACCATGTTCAATATAAAATCCATCAAAAAAATCACCTGAAATGTCTTCCGCTGGCAGAAATGTTGATGCTATTCCATATCCATTAATATTTCTGAATTTTGGCAATTGCGCAACCTGTATCTGCCTCACTTTTGATATTTCATCACGATATATTTTATTTTGCTTCTGAACATATTCATAAATCTCAGTTCTGCTTATTATCACTCTTATGATTTCTGCTAATAATCCAATAAGATTTCTTTCATCAGGAGTGTAGGGAAGATTACTGACAAAAAATACATATCCATACCGTTGTAATGATATGCTGGCAATATATACATGAGTAGTAGATTCAAAGAAAAATGAAACCGGTTTAATGGCATTTTGAGCAATAACTTTGTGAAGCTTAGGAATGAGCGATTGCCAGGATTCATGCGAAATTAATTTCAATACCGTATATTTCCCTGTTGTAAGTTTATTAAATATAAATAATCCATCAAGCGGAATAATATAGTTAATGTGGAGAAACAATGCCACAAGAGTATCTATGTCATCAATTTTAATGCACTTTTTAATAAAATCATTCAGCTGCAACAATCGCTTTTTAATATCTTTTTGATATTCCAGTGAATACTCAAGCTTTCGTTTGATCTCAATCATGAGAGCACATCGGCGTAATTTTGAAAATAGAATGAACTTGTTAAAAGGCTTTATGATATAATCCATAACACCAATGCTGTATGCTCTGATCAGAGTTTGTTCATCGTTTGTAGCGGTCAATATATACAAAATAACATCCTTATACTGATTCTGGCTTCTGATCCATTTACAGACATCAAGCCCATGTGCGTCTGGCAAATGTAAATCTATAATTGCAATATCAGGGTTAAATTTTTCTATGACCTGCTGGAACTGGCTAAACGATGTTGTACACATAACATTATAACCAGCTAACATTGTGACAAGCATCTTGCCAATGAAAGGGTCATCATCCAGAACAAGAATTCGTATTGGTTCTACATCCATAGTATCGTTCCTGTAATGATGAGCATTGTACATACCAAAATAAGTTTTTTCAAGTGTATTTTTACCATGCATACTTATTTGCTTCTCACTGCGATACTGTGATATTTGCTTTTATATTGACCTTACCTTCAAGCCCTCCTCCTTAGCAAGGAGAGATAAGCCAGCAACTATCTCTTCAATGTAATAAGATGGTGGGTTAATCCAAGCAGTGTATTTATGGTGATGTTGAAAATATTGTAAGCAGTGTATGTGGAGTTACCTTACAGCCTACAATAACATGCTATGAGCTATCGCCAAAATATTTAAAACTTTTGTTGAAAATATTGACTGCTTGATGTACATATACTTGTATACATGTTCATAGTAACGTATTACATCATGGAGCATAATACATTCAGTTTATTATTTTGGTGGAGGTAACACTATGGTGTATGTGTACAGTATTATTATCATTATTATTTTAATTCTTTTAAAGAGAATGATAAAGATTGTCCCTCGTGATTCTATCTGCATAATTGAAAAAAAGCTTAAATATCATAAAACGTTACAGCCAGGATTACACATTATAAGCCCATTTGTTTCGTCGCGCATTGTTCCCGTTGAAAAAAGGGATGGTGTGCCGGTATCACAGGAAATACAATTTGGCGATAGCTCCAAACAAACACTAACAGTCAGAACAACATTCTTGTTATGGGACCCCTATACACCTTTTTTTACCTTTGAGAAATTAGACCAGGAAATGAGCAATAAAGCATTGCAGGAACTGTCAAAACTTGCCGGTGCTTATACAAAACAGGAATTTAAAAAAAATTTTTATGTCGTCAAACAAAAATGTCTTGAATCATTAAATCAGTTTGGGAAAGAGTACGGTATTGAATTTACTAGCTTAGATATTACAGAATGATTGCAGTTCAAAATTTAGCTAAACGATTTGGCAGCACACTTCTTTTTGAAGATGTTACCTTTACAATAGGCAGTAAAGAAAAGGTGGGGCTTGTTGGCCGCAACGGCCTGGGAAAGACAACGTTGCTGAAAATCATTGCTGGCATTGAACAGCCTGATGAAGGCAGTGTTTCTATCTCTCGCCATTACTCCATTGGCTATATGTCCCAGCAGCTTCATTTTACAAAACCGGTAGTCCGCGACGAAGCATTATCGCTTTTGCCTGAATCAGAGCAACATGAATACTGGCGTGCTGAAAAGATTTTATCAGGGCTGGGATTTACCACCAGTGACATGCTAAAAAGGGTACATGAGCTTTCAGGTGGATTTCAGGTGCGCTTGCAGCTTGCAAAAACACTGATACTGAACCCTGATATGCTGTTACTGGATGAGCCAACAAACTACTTAGATATTACTTCTATTCGCTGGTTAGCCCGCTTTTTACAAAACTGGCCGGGGGAGCTTCTATTTATTACGCATGACAGAGGATTCATGGATTCTATTGTCACCCACACTCTTGGGATTCACCGCAACCGAATAAAAAAAATAAAGGGCAATACCCAGCAATTCTATGAGCAAATTGCACTTGAAGAAGAAATATATGAAAAAACCCGCATCAATGATGAGCGCAGAAAAAAGGAAATAGAAGAATTTATTTCACGATTTCGGGCAAAAGCACGGCTTGCCAACCTGGTACAGTCCCGAATCAAAACCATAGAGAAGATGCAGAAAAGAGAAAAGCTTGTACCATTAAAAAATCTTGATTTTGAATTCAGGTATAAGCCCATAAATGCAAAATATGTTTTGCAGGTTGATTCTATATCATTTGACTACGATGAAACACCTTTAATACACAATCTTTCATTTTCGGTTGCTGCGGGTGATAGAATTTGTATAATAGGTCCAAATGGCAAAGGCAAGACCACACTGTGTAAACTTTTGGCTGGTAGCCTGCAACCACAATCAGGAACTATCACCAGGGCATTAGGCGTTGAAACGGGATACTTTGAACAAACTAATATTTCAACATTAAACCCCAATGCTACTATTGAAGATGAGATTTCCTACAGCGACCCAGATAACAACAAACAGCGTGCACGTACTATATGCGGCTCACTTCTTTTTGAAGGTGATGACGCATTGAAACCTGTATCGGTTCTATCTGGCGGTGAAAAGAGCCGGGTTCTGTTGGGAAAAATTCTGGTTAAGCCTATAAATCTTCTTATTCTGGATGAGCCATCGAATCACTTAGACATGGAAGCCTGCGATGCATTGCTTACGGCTATTGACAGCTTTGAAGGTGCAGTGATACTTGTTACGCATAATGAACTATTCCTGAGAGCTATCGCACAACGATTAATCATTTTTCAAAATAATACCATAAGCATTTTTGAAGGGGATTACGAACGCTTTTTGGAAAAGGTGGGATGGGTTTCTGAATCAGATATTACAAGGACCGGTCATACAGATCAGCCTGAAAGCAAACTCAACAAAAAAGAATTGCGAAGGATTCGCTCACAATTGCTGCAGCAAAAGCAAAATGAATGCAGACCATTGCAGCAACGCATTGAGTACATCGAAAATGAAATTATGCATTATGACAACCTTTTAAAACAATGTAATACTGATATTATTCTAGCTTCACAATCACAGAAAAGCAGTGAAATTCAACGTTTATCCATTGAAATTAATAAACTGGAAAAAACATTAAGCGGCTTGTATGATGAACTTGAAGAGCTTATGGAATTGCATGAAGAAAAAAACCGCCACTATGACAGATTAATTCAGGAATATGCATAACGAAATAATAAAAACTTTTGACTGGTGTCACTTGCTATTATTTTTATTTTTTAAGCTTTTAACTGCATTTTCTATAACATTGCGCAACTCATCAGGAGTGAATGGCTTGGGAATATAATCAAATGCCCCTGCCTTCAATGCCTGCCTCGTTGTATCAACTGTTGCATAACCTGTAAATATAATGACAATTACATCAGGATACCGTTTTTTTATTTCTTCCAGAAGCTGCATTCCATCCATACCCGGCATCATGAGATCGGTGACAACAATATCATATTTCTTTTTATCAAGTTTATCCAGCGCGGTTTGCCCTGAATATGCGGTGTCAATTTCATAATCCAGTTTCTGAAGCACTCTGAGACAGCTTTTGAGCACTATATCCTCATCATCTACTATCAGAATTCTTGCAAGTATATCTTTCATAACGTACACCTTTCATGCTTTTTGAAATACTGCATATTCTTCTTTATTTTTGGCCAATGGGAACATAATGGTAAAAATTGTTCCCTTCCCTATCTCACTTTGCACATCAATATTACCATGGTATCGCTTGATAATACCATAGGTTACAGCCAGGCCAAGTCCAGTACCCTTTCCCTGTTCCTTTGTAGTAAAGAACGGATCAAAAATTTTATCTAAATGCTCCTCCTTGATTCCTGTTCCAGTATCAGAAACAATTGTGGTGATACTATCATTATGTAAATTATACCGTGTCTTCACTGTCAGCGTGCCTCCCTGTGGCATTGCATCCGCTGCATTCATAGCCAGATTATTAATAACCGACTTAAACTGATTTTCATCTATATACATATCAGGCACATCAGGATCCAGTTCTTTGTTAATGATAATGTTGTGAAAGTTAACATGCTTCTCAAGAATCAAAAGAACTTCATTTATAAGATTATTAATATTAGTCTTTTTTATATCAGGTTTTGTTGAACGGGCAAAATCTAAAATATTGCGAACAATATCCCTGCAACGAAACGTTTCTTTAATAATAACTCTTAAGTCTTCCTCAAAATCAGTATCCTTCAAATCTTCCAGTAAAAGAGAACTGTAGGTAAGAATGGCCGTAAGGGGGTTATTTATTTCATGAGCAATTCCTGATGCCAACCTACCAAGTGAAGCTAATTTTTCAGATTGCAATATCTGGTTTTGAGTTTGTTCTTTCAGCTTTCTGTCTCGTTCTTTTATGGCATCAATCATCTGGTTGAATGTATAACACAAATATCCTATCTCATCTTCACTTTCTATCTCAATGTGCGCATCATAGTTTCCATTAATAACTGATTCAGATGCTTTGACCAGTGTTCGTACTGGCTGAATAATCATGTTTAAAAGATACAGTGAAATTCCCACTGCAACCATTGCAATCAAAATTGTAATCACCGCAAAATTGACAGTTGAGCTTGTCTTAATCTCATCAAATTTCTTTTCAAGTATGCCAACATAAAGAATACCAATTGGTTTATGATAGACGTTGAGTAATGGTTTATACGCTGATATATACCAGTTATTAACAACAAAGGCCTTATCCCACCATACTTTCCCCTGTAATATGACCTTATTATATACTTCCTCTGAAAGCAATGTGCCAATTGCTCGTGAACCATCAGGTTTTTTTACATTGGTGCATACTCTGACATCATCCAGGAATATCGTTGAGGTACCAACCTCCAGTCCTCCAATCTTTTCATCTTTGAATACCAGTTCCTTTATCTGGTCTACTATCCCGTTATAATTATTTAAAATCCTCACACCATAAATAATACCTATTAAATTATTATTATAAAATATTGGGATAGTAGCTCTTATAGCCAGTGCATCTACAACCTGTGTTCTTTCAACTTTTCTTGATTTTGGAGTTGGTATAATATTAATAATTACTTTTTTGGCTATTGCTTCCCCTTCCCGTTCAAGATGTTTATAAGTGACAATATCCGTCCCCTCACATGGTGACTTATTTTTTAAAACATACGAAATATGGTTGTCATATGAAACATCATCACCAAATGAATAATTATTTGCACGGGCAATCACTTTCCCCTGAGCATCCGTAATATTGACAATATCAATACTCAATTCCTTCTGCACTTCTTTGCACTTATTAATTAACACCTGGCGGTTATTATGTATAATTGCCAATTGAATATATTCTAATAGAGCAATATGTTTGAGCATTTTACTTTTAAGAGCAACCCTGCTATTATAAATAAAATCAGCTGTGTCTAAATCCTTCAATACGGTATCAAAAGCCTGTCCAACAACATGTTTTTCAATTGTCCGTATGCCAACAAAGGTTGAAGCAATCCCTGATAGAAGCACAATAGAAAGTATGCTAACAAATAATTTAAACCGTATCTGTGTGGCAAATCGCTTTCTCATATTGTTATGTAATCATTCATTTAATTGTATTAAATATAATAAATCTTATTGCATATATTTTGCAACCCTTTTATTCATATACAAACAAAAATAGAAAATAGCCGGAACATCTGATCCTGACATTCCGGCTTTGCGATTGTAAACAGGTTGTTGTGATACTATATGCACATCACGGTAAACTCATACATATTTTTTGATTTTATCCAGCAATTCATCTATGCGCACCGGTTTTGTCAGAAAGTCGTTAATTCCAGGTAGAAATGATTGTTCCTCATTAAGCGAAAACCGTGAGTTAGTCACTTGATTTATTGCTGTCAGCATAATGATTGGTACATTTTTTACATCCTTATATTTTGAATCTTCCCTGTTGCTTCGTATCTGATATGATATCTCAAAACCTGCCGTATCAGTTTCCATCATGACGTCTAAAATAATAAGATCAGGATGATACGATAGTAACTTTTTCAAGCCTTCGGCACCACTATAGGCAACTTCCACCTCATATCCATTCATTGTCAGAGCCTGCTTCAGGCTTTCAACCAGGTCTCTATCGTCATCAACTAATAATATTTTTTTTGCCATTGTGTATACTCCATCTACCAAATTTTAATCATAGAGCAACTGATAAATAACATTTCTTTCTTCCCATGCCTTTGTTCGCTGATAGATATCTATTGGGAATTCTATCTGCTTCAATTCAATAGGAGCAGCCTTTTTATCCACAAGGCCTAATGCCAGCGCAACACCATAAATAATTGCTTCAGGCCTTGGAGGACACCCAGGAATAAAATAGTTAACCGGTATTGCCTTATCGGCACCACCTGTTACATTATAAGTATCAAACCAGCAACCGCCACCTGTTGCACAGGATCCTATTCCAAATACAAGTTTGGGCGCTGGCATTGCATCATACGCTTTTTTCACCAATGGAAATGTTGGCCGGGTAACAGCACCGGAAATAAGCATCACATCAGCATGTCTGGGTGATGCAACAAGTTTGATGCCAAACCGTTCCACATCATAGTACGGAGTTAATACATTTAATATCTCTATATCACACCCATTGCACGCGCCAGAATTGCAGTGATACACCCACAATGATTTTGGAAATGCCTTCTTTGCTAATTTACCCAACATGGCTATTCTCCTATCTTTTCAGGCCTTTTATAGGTCTTAGTTTTTTCATACAATTCTTTGTCAAACGTCTGTGAAGAAACAGGAATGACTGCTCTCATCTCTAAATTATCATACCGGTATCCCAGATATGCCAGTTTATCAATTGCATTCTTTATTTCATGATCAAAACATCTTCCACATCGCTGGCATGTTAACATAAATAATTCCATTGTTTCATTAATGTCGCGCTTGTCATCGGTTGCCAGCTCATACTGTGGAGTCATTGTTATAGCTTTTTCAGGGCACAGGTCTGCACATCGTCCACAATATGTACAGCGTGAGCCATCATACATCATGACCCTGAGCTCATTGCAAAGATCGCGCACAAGTATGGTACGGGCAGGACAGTGATTGGCACACCCGCCACATCCTATACATTTATGATGATCCCAGTATGGCTGCCCCCTGTAATTCTCCGGCACAGGGCGCGGCTCAAAAGGATAGGGCAATGTTACCGTACCGGGCTTAGCAACTACAAATAGCTGTTTTATTTTACTTGTAAGCCACACGATCATTCTCCTTAATGTTAAGATTTATATTCCATAAACACTTAATGCAATGGTACACAATGATATGACAATGAGCACTGCATAGTATTTTACTGCCTGGTCAATACGTAACCTAGGGTTGGTGGATCCTAGTAATGCAATCAGCACAAAAATAACTGCAACTGCTAAAAGCTGCAAAACAAGATCAAGCACAAATAGCCCTGTATGGAGGAATGGCATAAATACAGTTACAAAAAGCACAGCATAAAACATCTGCTTTAACATCATTGAATATTTAAACAGTGCATAGTTAGGACCACTATATTCGATAAACGGTCCTTCGAGTATTTCAACTTCAGCCTCAGAAATATCAAATGGCTGACGGGCAACAAATGCCTGCAATGCCATAAGATATACTACAAGCATGAGTACCACCGACCATGAATAGCCAGTGGAAAGAATACTGAACATACTGGCATCGATAGCCAGACTTTTCATCCTGACTGCACCCAGTATGAAAGTCATGGCAAGTATTGGTTCCACCATAATCATGGTTATCATCTCACGGCTTGCACCAATCATTGCATACGCATTCTTGCTTGATAATGCACCCAACAATATGGAGATGCCAGCTAATGTCAGCAAATATACAATAGTAATAACATCAGCATAGTGTGTTAAATAATTTGCTTTAAATCCAATAGGGACTATTGTAACCACTGCTGTCACTGCTGCAAAAGCCATCATTGGTGCCAGCTTGAATGCCCAGTTATCGCTTACTAAATTATCCTTACCCAAAAGTTTAAGTAAATCCAGATACGGCTGATAGATAGGTGGGCCCTGTCGTGACTGTACTTTTGCAGTCAGCTTTCGTATTATACCTTCATATAAGGGTGCCAACCCCAAAAACACTACAATGTTAAGTACTATCAAGAGAATATCCATATGCCACCTGCCTTATACTTTTTTGCTTCGTGACAGACGTTCAAGCTCTTCATTGGTAAGTATTGATTGTCTGCCAGTTTTTAGATCAACCATTGCCATTCTATCAGTACACGAGAAACACGGATCTATACTGCCAATGATTATTGGTGCATCGGCCAACTGATTATTCAGTAACATCAATGGTACACCCTGTAAGTTGGGATACGTAGGGGCACGTACTCGCCAACGATCTGCCCTGTTCTCTTCACCAGTAATAAGGTAATGAACTACTTCACCACGTGGTGCTTCAACAGCGGATATTGAATGAACCAGTGGCTTTATGGGCTCATCAAATTCATATAACAATGTTTCATCAACAGGCATGTCCCGTAAAACCTGTCTGATAATCTTTATTGATTCAAATGTTTCAAGGATACGTATCAGTACAGTTCCCCATACATCGCAGGTATCAACAACGGGTACATCAAATTGTACTGCATCGTATGCTGCATAGGGATGGTCGCGTCGTGTATCAATATCCACTCCCCGTGCGCGGGCAACAGGACCAACCAAACTCCACTTTATGGTATCTTCCTTTGAAACATACCCCACATCCTTTGTCCTGCGGTGTATGGCAGTATCGCCTACAATTGCATTTTTAATTGCAATGAGTTCTTTTTCCACTTTATCCATTACATTCAGTATATCTTCCTTAAAGGGCAAAATATCACGACGTACACCACCAATGATTATCATTCCATACGTTTTGCGGTTACCGGTAATCTTTTCGGCAAGCCACATTACCGGTTCACGAACACGCCATGAATGCATGAACACTGTATCAAATCCAATAAGGTGGCCAGCAACACCCAACCACAGCAAATGGGAATGAACCCTTTCAAGCTCCAGCATAAATGTACGTATGTACTCTGCCTTCCGGGAAATCTTTATTCCTGCAGCAAGCTCAACAGATTGTGAATATGATGTAGCATGAACCGATCCACAGATACCACAAATACGCTCTGCAATAAATGGCACTTCATTATATGTTACTTGTGTGGTACACAATTTCTCTATGCCACGATGTGTCATAAAACCACGGTAATCACATCCTTTTATTGTTTCACCGTCAACATACACTGCAAAATGTGCCGGTTCATGCAATGTTGGGTGGAAGGGACCAATGGGAACGGTGGTACACCCTTCTGGTGCTTCGTCTAATTGATATGCCACATCTTCAGCTGCGGGAGGCATTAAATTCCATGGGACTTCCTTACGCAGTGGATAGACGCCTTTAGGCCAATCATCGGCAAGTATCAGCCGTTTTGGCTTTGGATGTCCCTCAAACTGCATTCCAAGTAAGTCCATGTACTCACGCTCTGACCACCCTGCATTGGGAATATCAGGAGTAATTGAATCAAGCATCGGTTTGTCAGCAGGTACTTTTGTCCTGACACAACAGAAGATGTTGTCTTTATCAAAACTGAAAGTATGTACTAACCCCAATGTATTATCACGGGCTATATTATCATATCCTATACTCACCATATACCGGGCACCCATGTCAATAACTGCATTGCATATGGCCCGTATATTCTTTTTGTCCACATCAACAAATAACCGTGTTGGTAGTGGTGTTTCAAAGCCCTTGATAGTGCTTTTGAACTTTTCTTTTAAATCGTTTTTTACTTGGTCTATCGATGGCATATTGTACCTCTTATTCCTAAATGTTGTATTATTTCACATTACCACCTGTCCACCACAGCATGGACTTTAACGCTGCAAACATATGTCTGTCCTTATATCTGTTATTATTATTAAGGTCCTGATACCCACACAACCATGTTGGCATAACTTTTTCCTGAGAACCAGCACTCTTTTTCAGCATATATGCAACTGCAAATCCAATAATCACAATAACTATCACAACAAGCGGAACAGCTATGGCATTAGCGTACTGCATACCAGGAACATTTATAGTCACACCTAATGCATTTGTAAATACAGCATTGTGTGCCGATAGTTCGTTAAATGAATTCTGTACTATGGATCCAGTTGAGGACCTGAAAATATTCATTATCGTTTCATAATATATGAAAGGGACTATACCCTGAACTATGCACAGCAGTCCAAGAATGATCTTTGGCACAAGCATCTTCCAGGATACTTCCTGTGGTTTGTGTTCAACATTCCATTCCACACCTGTTGAAGCAAAAGACATACCAAAGAATTTTACATAACATGCCAGTGTCAATGCGCTGGTAAACAGAGCAATGATGCCAAAGAGGGCAAGGAAGAAAACCTGACTGCCACCAAGTAGCGTAGCAGAGATTATTGTCCACTTGCTTGCAAATCCACTGAAAGGAGGAACACCTGCTATAGACAGTGAAGCAATTCCTGCAATCACCGCACTGACAGGCATGAATTTAAGCAAACCGCCTAATTTATTGAGATCCTTTGTACCAGTTTCATACAATATACTGCCTGCGGTGAGGAAGAGCAGTCCTTTAAAGATTGCATGGTTGAGTACATGATACAGTATTCCAATTATAACCAGAAACGACAGCATCTGTACAAACATATTGCTGCTGTGATACATATAAAGACCAGCTCCAATAGCCAGAACAATGTAACCAATCTGGCCAATGGAGCTGTAAGCAAGCAGGCGTTTAGCATCACTCTGCTTCAAAGACTGGGAGGTGCCAATAAACAACGTCACTGCACCAAACGTCGCAATTATACTTCCCCATACAAGAGGATTAACAGTATGACCTTCATGCGGAATCATCCAGAAAAATGTTCTGACTATCCCATAAATGCCAGTTTTAATCATAACGCCACTCAAGAGTGCACTAACAGGAGACGGTGCAATTGAGTGTGCATCAGGCAACCACAACTGACCAAACGGGAATACACCAGCTTTAAAGCTGAAACCAAGCAAAAGCAGGGCATACACTACCGGGATCATCCCTCCTGATGTACCAAGCTTCTGTGTTAATGTATGGATTGAATCACCCATAGCCGAACCATTGATGAGGGATGCACCAACAACAATAAAAAGCCATGCCAATTCCATAAGGATTAAATATTTATTTGCATTGCGCACATTCTGTTTTTCTTTATATTCAAATCGAATCAGAAAATACGATGCTATTGTCATAAGCTGCCATGCTACCGTGAATCCAATACTCAAATCATCAACTGTTACTATGCCAATCATCCCCAGTATGAATAGCGGGAAATATATATAGTATGGCACAAGTGAGTAGTCCTTATAATGTTCCATATAATCAATAGAATACAGTGCGCTTATCACTGCCATAAACGAAATGATGGCAATAAAGAAACCTGAAAATGCATCTATAAGAAAATAGACTGGGACACTACCAAAAAATATTGCTTGTGTTTCTGCAGCTTGTTGTATAAAGATTGCCATATATGCAACATACAACAACAATCCTGCTGCAATTGCCACTGCAATGGTGTTTATCCAGCCTGCTAATTTTCTCTTTGAAGCTATCAATGGTACAATAATGCTTGCACCAAGCAATATAGCAAAAGCCTGTAATAACATTCCATAAAGATCAATGTTCATACACACACTCCTTTTGGTTGCTCATAATTGAGGATTGAACCATACTAACAATTGAATCAACGTTATTCTGTATTATGGGCGATAGTCCCTTTCCAAAATCATTATGCTTGATAACTATCCCCAGCATGTATACATCCTTACCCGATGCTTCCAGTATTTTGCATGACATCCGTAATGCCAATTTATGCGTTGATACATCTAATCCCGTTTCAACAAAATTACTAAGTTTGCCAAAAACAACCGTGCCTTCTTCTGCGTCCGCTTCTATAGCATCGATAATCAATACATTTTTACAATTTGATTCGGCAATTGCAAACACGTAGCTTTCGATAACATCTTCTACATTAATTATGACTACATGAGGCTGCACAACTTTAGCTGATAGAGCATCAACAATGTACAGACCAACTGCATCGTCACTTCTATAATAGTTTCCTACCCCAACAATGCAGGTTGTATCTTTGAACATAGTGTACATTGTTTGTAGCCAGCTCATATTTGCTCACCTAACGTTTTAATCTGCCTGTAGGTATATACTGGGCCATCAGTGCACACCAGGGTTCTCCCGATGGCACAGTGCTGACACTTTCCCACGCCGCATTTCATATGCCTCTCTAACGTTGAGATTATCATGTCATCCTTAATGCCACGCTGCATAAGTTCTTTTATAACAGCATTAAACATTACCGGAGGGCCACAGACAAATGCTACAGTATTTTCCACAGGTATCTCTACTTTATCAAATAGTGTTGTTATAATACCCACGTTACCTTTCCACTCGGGAGTGCCATTATCAACTGTAATAAATGTTTCAAACCCTTCAATTTTTTGCCACTCATCCAGCATATACTGATACATTAAATCCTGTGGTGAACGTGACCCATATAAAAGCAAGATTCGGCCAAACTCATTACGGTGCTGCAATACATGGACAATTGATGACCGCAAAGGAATAAGCCCAATACCACCAGCCACATAGATAACATTTTTACCTTTTATTTCTTCAAATGGGAACCCATTGCCAAATGGTCCGCGTATTCCCACTTTATCACCAACCTGAAGATCATGTAATGCATTGGTTACCTTGCCTATTCGCCGCACAGTTATGTGGAAGCGGTCATTTTCAGGACTGGGTGGCAGCGATACTGCAAATTCACCTGCACCAAATATCGTGCACATAATAAACTGGCCTGACTTAAACTTGAAATTGCCATCAATTTCTTTATTGTCAAACCTCAGATAAAAGGTTTTTACATCAACAATCTCATCTTTAATTTCTTCAATTGTGGCAATCTCTGGGACTGTTACTATTTTCTGTTCGCTCATAGCTATCACCTATTCATGAATTTCTCTTCGGATATATGTAACAACATTGGGTAACCCTATTTCACCAGGACATACCCATGCGCAGCGCCCGCATCCAACACATCCTGGCCTCAGATACTTCTTTGATTGTGAGTATGACAGTTTACAGAGAAATCGTTTGTTTCTTCTGTCTTCTATTGGTTTCCGTGGATTATGACCACCAGCCATTCTGGAATATCCTTCATATGAACATGAATCCCATGTTCGCACGCGCTCAGTATTTCCTGCTATAGTATTGGCGTCATTTATGTTAAAACAGGTACAGCTGGGACACACATACGAACATGCTCCACACTCAATACACTGATTCCCAATATACTCCCATACCTCTTCCTTTATAAATCCTGTTGTTACACGATTCATCACCCGAGATGCCCATGCCTTTGATTCAGTTGCAATATCCTCAAACATGGTTATCGATTTTTCTATAAGCTTCTGCTTCTGTTTCAATTGTTCTTCAGTTGCTTTAGCAAACCCAAATGATTCAATAAATGCCTTGCCCTTTTCGCTGCCAACTTCTATCAGGTAACTATCGCCCAAATTCGTAAGATTTACATCATATCCTTCCTGTGCTGCTGGACCACTGTCAGTACACACACAAAAACATTGCTTGAACGGAACAACACAGGTATTGGCTACTATGAACATACGGCTTCGGTGATGGCGATAGACCTCATCAACAAATTCCTGACCTAAGAAAAACCTATCAATACACTGCAAGCCAGTTAAATCGCATGAACGCAATCCAAACAATACCTTTGGGGTATCATCAAACACCATGGCAATGTCGACCTTCTTAGCATTTTTATCATACTTATACTGCATGATCGTTTCTAAATGAGGAAACACTACATGCTTTGGCGGATTGGTAGGGATGGGTGCATTGAGGTCAACGTTGTCCGCACTTACTTTATCAAAGAAACATTGCCCAAATGCCTCATCTACATAGGGGCCATACAATGTATACTTTTCTTCTAAGGCCTTTGCAATTTTCTTTACATCATTTTTTTTAATTAAATACATATCACACCTTCTCAATTCGTACTGGGATAGTTGCTTCTTCGCCCTGTGACACAATGTCACTATATGCTAATAAAAATGATGCAATTCCCTCTCTGATAAAATAGGGAACATATGCGGTACCAGGCGCCACATCATCGGAAATCATAACCATGGCTTTCATGCTTGCCTTTTCGGCTACAACCTTTACTGGCCAGCGATCACGCACTCCTATCTTCTTTGCATCTTCCGGAGCTATCGCCATATATCCGTCAGGATACAAGAGCAACGTGGCATTATATTCACGCAGTGGAATAAAGGTCTTATGCATGATGTTATTCTGGTGCCAGTAATGCTGTGATTTCCCAAGCATAAGGAGGTACGGATACTCTTGTGTTGCCTGCACCGCCGCATACGGTTTTTGTGGGAGTACAAATGAGACTTTTTCAGGAACACAGTATTTTGTGCCATCATGATTTTTTTTGGTGCACGGCCACTGCACACCATGCTTTTTGGAAAGCAGTTTATAGCTTATACTTTCATATGAAGGAGTGAGGGAAGCAATCTCATCCATTACTTCAGATGCACCCTGGTAATTAAATGCCTTCCCGGCAGCCTGGGCAATCGTGTCACAAAGCTTCCACATGGGCAATACATCAAATGTATTATCGCACTTCTTAAGTGAAAGCTGAACACGTCGCTCAGCATTGGTAAAAGTACCATCGGTTTCAATATAGGTTGTAATGGGCAACACAACATGAGCAACATCTGCAACTTTATTGGTAAATGCACCAATATAGGCAACAAACGGTAATGATTGCAAACGATCTGCATATTTGACAATGCCATCATCATGGTCAACAATCACCAGAGCTTTGAGTGGTGATGAACTGTCAGCCAGAAGTTGTTCAACGGTCTTTCCTTTAAATTGAGGCAACTCATGTCCCCATTTTTTTTCAAAATTCTTTTTAGCTGTTGCATCATCAATACTTTGAAAACCTGTCAGCAAATCCGGAGCGCATCCCATATCAAAGCTACCCTGTAAATTGTTTATCCCAACAATAGGATTTACTCCACAACCTTCTTTGCCAATCTTGCCAGCAAGTACAAAGAGGTTATAAATTGATGCAACAGTATCATAACTTAATCCAGAAATACCTGAGGTAAAAAATACCGCAGCACTTTTAGCCTTTACCAGCCGTTCAGCTACAAAAGCTATCTCAGCTGGCAATACCCCTGTTTCCTTTTCTATTGAATCAAACGGTACTGTGGCTAAATATTTTTTGTATTCTTCATAATGTGCCGATTTTGTATCGCCCCATTGTTGTTTATCAATATAATGCCCAATTGCATCAAAAACTATCCGCATTGTTCCTGGCTTTATATTAATAAACTTTTTTGAAAGCTTTGCAATCTTTGTCATGCGGCTGTCGATAGTTATAAGTAATGAACCACTGCGAGAAGCATAATGCAACTCACTGCCAATGATGGGATTTTGTGTGGTTATATCCATCCCTGCTACAATGAGCACTTCAGCTTTCCGTATATCTTCAAGCGAACCCAACATACCTGCAAATCCCGTACCATTATACAGAACATCTAAACTATTGCGATGGCCTGATTCTGCTTGAAGGCTGATATTGTTTGTCTTAAAAACTAAACGGGCCAATTTCATTAATGCAAAATTGTCCTCATTGGACGAACGTGGCGAAGCATAAAACGCAATCTCTTCAGGTTTATACGATGATAATGCCGAAACAAGCTTGGCAATAGCATCCTGATAATTAGCCTGGCCACTATCCTTGATATACGGTTTGATAATCCGTTCCTGTGTACCCAATAACTCATGGATATTCCATCCCCGTACACATAACCTGCCTTTACTTACTGGATGTACCCGCGATGGGAAAACTCCCTGTACAGATGTGCCATCTACTTTGAGATAGTGGCCACATCCTGTTCCACAAAAGGTGCATACACCTGGCCTATAACTCATAGATTATCCTCACTAACCATAATGAAATTCAAAATCATACAGTTCTGTCCTAAGAAAATGCTTCCGTATTCAATTGCTACTGTCAATATGGCACATTGTCAGGATGTTGTAAATAGGGAATTTTCTTATTTTTCTTATAGGGGAATTTACTTATGCGCAATGATTAATTTGTTTATTTTAATTTTAATAATTTTTCGTCAAACGTAACGTAAAAATGTTTGATTGAGATTGTTTACTTTAACATATACAATCTACCAAAACACTTTCCAGAACAACAATGTATAGGTCACCTTCTCTTGCTTTTTCAAATATGAGATTTGCCGTATTAAATTGCTCAATATTATTCTTAAACAAATAACGTAAAACTGCGTTGGTGTCAATATAGTATATCATTTGTTTTTTCTAACAACCTCATTCCATACGGTGTCGCGTATATCTTCAAATGGCACATAGCGTTTAGAATATTTGTGTAGAGAACCCCCAATACTTTTAACAGGTTTTATGATTATATCATTCCTATGTACCTTAAACTCAATAATATCTGAACCAAGCAATTCCCTTATTTTTTTAGGAATGGCAACCTGCCCCTTTCTTGTAATTTTTGCAATAGTCTTCATATTTGCCTTACATTAATAATTTTCATTACTTTATATCAAAGTAATGAATTATAAAGAATTTGTCAAATACTTCCTTTACTTTCCCCAATTTCCCAAATTTTCTCTCACCCACTCAATCGCATACTGCAAAAGATCCTGGGATGTTTCCAGGTGCAGTTTCATCTTAATCTTTTCCCGTACATTTTCAACAGTCTTTACACTGATATGTAATTTTTGGGCAATGTGTTTGTTACCCAAGCCATGCCCTATTAACTGAAATATCTCAAATTCACGGTTTGTCAGTGCTTCTACAGAGCTGTCCATTTTACCCTTATCTGATAATGATTGCACCATCTGTTCCTTCATTTCACTGGATAGATACATGTCCCCTTTTAAGACTGTATAGATGGCCTGTATAATCTTATCCGGTGCTTCCTGCTTCATGAGATATCCCCGGGCACCAGCTTTAATAGCCCGCTCAGCGTATAACTTTTCATCATACATGGAAAGCACAAGTGCCGGCAGTTTAGGGAAACGCTGTTTTAATGCTTTAACCAGTTCAATGCCACTTGTCCCATTCAATGAAATATCAACTACAATGCAATCAGGGATTTTTCGGTTAACTACATCTATTGCCTCATCTGCTGATGTAGCCTGGCCTATCATCTCCAGATTTTTCTGAGTATTGATAAGCTGTTGTAAACCCTGCCGCACAATAGGATGATCATCAACAATAACAATCGTATACTTTTTGCCTGCCTTTGGTTTGTCTATAACAGCCTTTTGAGTGCCCTTCTGAATAATACATTGCACCAGCGTTCCGCCGCTTTTGTTGTTCTGCACCTGAAACGACGCATTAATGATCCATGCCCTGTACTGCATGATATGCATGCCCATTCCTTTTGCCAGATCAATTTCATCAGGTATACCTTTGCCATCATCCATTATCTTTACATAATAATATGCATTATCTTCAGATATTGTAATAGCAATGTTTTTTGGACTGGCATGCTTTACAGCATTATTCAATGCTTCACGGATAATGTAATATACATGTACTGTATCTATTGCTTCGTCAATGTTACTTGTTATATTCCATTCCAGGATGGTTTTGATTGCAAAATTTTTATTTACATCAGCAATCATATCCTGCAGTGATGAATACAGTCCCTTGGTGCTTAAATCTACCGGGCTTAAACCTCGTGCAATGAGTCGTGTCTGCTCAATAGCTTGATGCACCATGTTCTGTATCTCAACAATTTCATTAGCTTCCTGAGGATAATCATTTTTTATCTTAAGCCTCAGCATCTCAGTTTTAAATATTATCCCTGCAAGATGCTGCCCCAGGCCATCATGTAAATCGCGTGCTATGCGGTTTCTTTCCTCTAAGTTTGCTTGAAGTATCTTTTTTTCAAGCTGCTTTTTTTCCGTTATATCTATTCCAATGAACATGAAATAATCAAATTCAGTATCACGGTATACTGGCCGGCCATGCCACTGAACAATTTTTTCTTCACCACTTTTTGTATTGATGGGGCTTTCAAAAATGCATGTTGCTCTTGTCCTCTTCATTGTTGACAACTGATTGCGGAATGACTTTTGCCCAACATCCGGAATAAAAATTTCACAGCATGTTTTACCCAGCACCTGACTCAATGAATAGCCAGTAGCTTGCAACATGGCTTTATTGCAGGTGAGGATGTTCCCTTCTTCATTTAAAGTGATAAAATATGCTGGAGCAATATCCTCTAAATTCTGGATGATATCCAGTCCTTTTTTCAGTTTTTCTTTTGTGCGCTTCACATCGGTGAGATCCCGCGCAATAATTGAACAGCCAATAATACTGTCGTGTTCATCAACAAGCGGCGAGATAGTCATGGAAAGATTGTGGATTGCACCCTTCTTATCCAGTCCTTCTGTTTCATAATGATCTATCGTCTCATTGTTCTTAACTAATAGTAGTAATTGATCAAATTCATCAGGCCTGTAGGGTGGCGATAATATAGCTAAATCACATCCCACCACCTCATCAAATGCATAGCCAAAAATATGCTGCGCAGCTTTGTTCCAGCTGGCTATTTTGCCATCCAGTGTGGCACCAATGATTGCATCATCAGAGTTATCAAGCACAATGGATAATTGATTACGGACATGCTCAATGTGCTTGCGTTCAGTAATATCACGCGCCACACTCAAGATAGCATTTTCATTTACATAATATATAATGGTACTTACAATTTCCACAGGGATGGTAGTGCCGTTTCTATCAACAAATGAGGTTTCATAAGGATCTGCTGTTTTATCAATTGATTGCAAGTATGCATTGATTCTGTCGCTATCGCCTTCTGCTGTTAACTGTTGCAGGGTCATTAGCATCATGGCATCATATGAAAAACCTAAACGTTCGCAGGTAGTATTGTTTACTTCTAATATTTTCCCATCCCTTCGGTGAATGATAACCATATCCGAGATGCTGTTAAACAGAGACTTGTAGCGCATTTGCGAAGCTAAAAGTTCACTGGTACGCTGTAACACTATATCCTCAAGCAGGTCTTTTTCTTTTCTAAGCATATCCTCAGCATGTTTTATGCGTAACATGGCATTAATCTGCGCAACAAGTTCAGCCTGATCAACAGGCTTGGTTAAAAATGCATCTGCCCCTAATTTTAAACCTTTGACCTTGCTCTGCGTATCAGTATGTATAGCGGTTAAAAAGATAACAGGGATGTGGCGCGTCTTTGGATTTTTTTTTAAAATCTGGCATACCTCATACCCATCCATCTCGGGCATCTTTATATCAAGGATAATAACATCAGGGTTGTGCTTCTCTGCTTTTTCTATACCTTCCTTTCCGGATTGTGCTGTGACTACCTCACAATTGGCAATCAGGTTTTTTAAAAGTGCAGTAACACTTACCAGGTTATCTTTTTTATCATCTATGACTAAAATTGTGCTCATTGCGCAACCCAGTGCTGGACTTTTAATACAAATTCTTCAATGGCAAAAGGCTTTTGGATAAAATCATCACAACCTGATGCTTTTATGGTTGACTGTTCATTTTTTAATGAAGAAGCCGAAACAATAATGACCGGTATATGATGAGTGTGTGGATTTTCTTTTAATTGCTTCACTACCTGTAAACCATGAAGATCAGGCAATGACAAATCAAGCAATATACATGCTGGTTGTATATCCTGTGCAAGGTTCAATCCTTCCTGACCGCTGTGAGCTTCAACTATATCGTACAGTTTTGACAAAAGGGCCTTAACCACCACTTTGCTATCAGGATCATCATCAATAACAAGGATTGTTTTATGTTGCTGCTGCAAATCTTCATGTTCTTTTTGTAACGGTAATCGTACAGTAAACGTTGACCCCTTGCCTAACTGGCTATCAACAGCTACACTACCCCCTAACAGTGCAATAAGCCTGGCAACTATGGTAAGACCAAGACCGGTTCCAGGATATTTTGACGACAGTGACCCCGAAGCCCTGGTAAATCCTGTAAAAAGCGCATCACAGTATTCACTGCGGATCCCAATGCCGGTATCAGTAATACTGACCACACAGTGCCCATCTTTTTTGTATGCTGATATTGTTATACTTCCTTCTTCTGTGAACTTAACCGCATTATCAATGAGATTTTCAAATATCTGATACAGGCGGGATTCATCACTGTTAAGCATAATATTTTCACAGTGCATGTGCAATTGTAGCCCCTTTTTGTGCATGATTCCTTCATAGCGTTCACACACATTATGCAATACTGAAGATAACGAGACATCCGTCACTGACAATTGTATACCACTATCAATTTCAAACACTTCAATAAGGTCATTAATAAGAGCCAGAAGTTTTTGACCGTTGCGTTCAATAATTTCTAAATACTCTTTTTCTTCAAGGGTGAGGCGACTGTCAGCCTGCATAAGTAACACTTTTGATAGCGTTAAAATGGAGTTTAACGGTGATTTCAATTCATGGCTTATGCTGTGTAAAAACTCTTTATTCATGAGCCTTTTGCGCTACATTCATTTTTAATAAATACGCAATATTAAAAAGATTGGTAATTCCTCCTACAAAGCGCTCCTTGATCATGCCTTTTGGCAAACTATCAACTTTAAGGTGATACTCCTCCAGGCGCTTCTGTATTGTGGCAACAAAGTTTGATAGCTCATCATAGGATAATTTTTGCTTTAAATACTCCATTTGCTCATTCACAGCCTGAGCACTGAAAAACATCTTTCTGAAAGCATCTTTAACATCAGAAGGAAAATCTATAATCAATTTTTCTACTAAACAGATTCTTGCTAATTGATATCCCAGCTGGACATCCTGGCAGCTTCTATTTGAAAAGCAATCAGGGAAACGTTCCAGATACGCGCTTCCTAATGCAATCATCTCTTCAATATCAAAATCAAAGTTGCCATCACAGGCAATGATGTCGTTTCTGAATTCGTCTAAATTCTTTGATTTGATAAAATATTCAGCTGGTTTTGCCATACACTCATTCCAGTTTATTGACAGTAACTATCGCATAAAAACTATAGCACATCATTACTATTTTATATAGTTAAAATAGTATACCAATTTTGTAAAGAAGATTATGGAAGAGAATGTATACAAATACGGTTTGGTTAATCCCGTATAGGCAGCATCACAACACTCATGGGATTTACCTGCACTCCATCAACCACAAGTGACACATGCAGATGTGGACCTGTTGACATGCCGGTGCTTCCCACAGCACCTATAAGCTGTCCTGCCACAACCGTATCCCCGCTTGCAACATACAGCTTATCCATATGCATATAGTAACTGAACATGCCATTGCCGTGATTTATAATAACCATATTGCCTTCATAAAAGAGCATTTCAGCAAGCACCACAATGCCATCAAGCATTGCATATACGGGATCCCCGGTATTGCCGTTTAAATCAATGCCACGGTGAATCCGTTCAACTGTTTGTGTTTTTCCTGAAATGCTGTCATGAAGTTTATAAACTCTTTTTGCCCAGAACGGCGAATTAACCTCATGCACATCACGGGGATGAAACGCTCTGCCGCGGATAAGATCATTGTAGTGTGTGGCAAACGCCTTTTGTTTTTTTTCAGTACACTGGCGTATAAACTCCAAAACCTCAGGGGACTCCAGATATTCTTTTTTAGAAAACTTGCCCAAATCCATAGGTATGGTGGAAACTGAAAATGGTGTTCTTGCAACCACTACAGGTATATCAATTTTTTTTGTACCGATAGTTACTGTAAAATTATGTGTCCCAGGCTTTTGGTCAGGTGCAATGGCAAAAAATCCTCTGAATCCCCAGCTTCGTTTTGTAGTGGGAATACCTTTTTCATTAAACATTACAGTAATTTTTTCAACATCAAAAGCAGGAACTATCTCAAAGTATACAAGATTACCCTGTGAAAAGCGGTGTGCAAAAAGCATGCAGGAAACATCATTGCCATTGTAGCTTATTACCTTTATATCAGTAGCGGTAAAATTTTTTGGCACCGGTGTTTTAGCGATAGTTACTTTTGTAATATCCTTTGCACATGAAAGCAAACATAGTAAACCAAGTACTATACTTATTCCTTTTCTCATTCCAGAAACCTTTTTATCCTTTTGTGCGCTTCTCCCGCGTAATACATTTTTACCTCACGCAGTGTTTGTTGAATGCGCAGATATTTGGTTATTTCAGGCTTTGGCCTCAATTACTAATCATTACTCAGGTGCTCAAGCGCTTGAGCGACTGCGATTATTGATTTATATATTTCTTTTATTCAGACGTCAACAAAAGAAAGTGCCAAAGAACAATGCTTTTAGATTTTCCCTGCATGATGTATTAATTTATCTCTCAATTACGAAGTTGATGCTTGATTTTTATTCAATTCCTGTATATACTATAGTATATACACAAACTATACCACAAGGAGGTTTGTATGTCCACTCAGGTTTCCTTCAGTAAATTAGAAAAAGAATTCCTCCCCCAGTTCAGAGAAAAAATAAGCACCTCAGAAGACATCATTGACGTACAAAAATATTTTTCATATACCATAAAAGAAATGCTGCAAAAAGCCTTTGAAAAAGAAGAAATAACCATTACCGAAGAAGATATTGAGCTTACCACTACACCACCATACTATACAATAAAAAAAATAGATTCATCAATACAATCATTATGGGAACATTCCGATTTAAAGGACATACTCCAACGATTTGCAGAGGTAGCTCACAAGCGCTATCTTCATTTGCAAAAGAACCCTTCAAAAACTAATAAGAAGATACGAAGATAAGCAATTATACACCTGCAGCCTAAGCGGCTGCGTAGCATTGTTACTTTGATAATTTTTCCATGATTTTTTTTCTATACTCGTAATCAGCGACATGGATGCCTTTTTGTTCCATGAGCATGTTATAGCGTAGTTGTTTTACACTGAGCTGCTTTACAAGTCCTTTCATCTCTTCGTCATCATAGCAGGCATCTATAAGCTGTTGTAATGAATAAATCTCTTTGCGCAACTCCACCTCCTCAGGAACTATCCCGGCATTTTTTAAAATTTTGTATGCCATACGTAGTTCTGGCGGCACATTGTCCAGTTCATCTTTGGGCAATGGTTTACCCATCCCCGGCAGGTTGTCAAACTCTCCCCGCTCCATGGCCTCACGTATACGTTGCTCAGCTATAAGCTCAAAAATATACATACCTTACTCATTTTAAGTATTCAGGGAAACAGTATATAACAAACATACATAATATGGCTTCCGTTGTAAAATATTTTTTATCTATACCCGGGACCTCCCCAGTGGGGGTCAGAGCCAAATTTTCTTTTCCAGAACGCTTCAGGGTCTTCATTCCCTAGTTCTTCAACAAGCTTTAGTTCAGTCAATGGTATTCTGTAACTATAACAAAACTCAATAAGCAGCTTATAGGCTTCCGTGAGCTTTTTTGTCATTTCATCACACAGCTTTTTGTCTTCTTTACAGTGGTCGGGATGCCATTTGTGCATTAACACACGGTAGGCATGTTTAACCTGCTGCAGGGAAGCCCTATCGCCCAATTCCAGAAGCTTTGCAGCTTCTTCTATCTTTTGATAATCAATACTCATATATCACTCCTGAATAATACCATTACCACATTACAAAGGTAGCATAGAAAAAGCATAATTTCCATCTTGCCGTTTGCAGGTACACGTATCGTTTAACGTAAATACAGTAATAAATCATGGTATTGCGTTCGATAATTAATTGAAGGGAGAACTATTGTCATGAAACTATCACCAATTATAATGACATTTCTTATTATACCACACATACTCTTTGCTGAAAACTACTGGCAGCGATATGCCGATTCACTCATAAAAGAACAAAAGCAGGCAAAAGAGCAACCCTACATTGCACCATTTGTGATTGAGTATCTTAACACTCGCATTGCCATGGCACAAGATTTATCACGTTCTTTTGACTCAACACTACAAAACAACAACGAACATCAGGCACACATAACCAATTGCTGTAAGCAGATACTATCGCTTTGCTTTGATAAAACACTCATTGATATTACAAAAGAGCAGGTTACCAAAGAATTACAGCGTGCTGACATAAGCAACAATGATGCTATCATCATTCACACTGAACTAGTACTTTCTACAATTTTCAGACAGTTCGATACAATCTTTACTAACAATAGTACACAACAATACGATATAAAACAAATCATACAACAATGCCAGCCACCGTTTGATGACCTTTCACAAAGCACACTCTTTCAGGAACTTTCCGCACATGCCAATTTTATTATACAGCAACAACACCTCATTACCTCTATAGCTTCATTGTGCAACGCCACACAGTATGACGATGAACAAATACGGCAAAACCCAGAACATGCTAAAGCCCTGCTTGCACAATTAGAAAATGCACTCATTAATGTTCCAGAAAAAACAGCCACATACCAGCAAACTGACGGCATCCCCTATCAAATAACCATACCACAGCAACTGGATTGTGCCCGTGCAATTTATGAAATACAGAACAAAAGGGATGCGATAGTAACTGAGAAAGATGCTACAAAGATTGGGGACATTGAATCTATAGCACGTTCATACCTGACACCCATAGAAAACCAGATTGCCGAACAAAAGAAGCTTCTTGCAATCATGAAATCCACAGATGGCGTAGCCATTGAAAATGAAGAAGCATTTAATAATGTTGTACATCGTTTTGAAACACAATCAAAGCTTTTGCGTGATTATGCAAACGCAACAACGCTGTATTGCCAGCTAGCGCTGTTACAGGCACCCCACATTAACTATTCAGGTCGTTGTCAACATATTGTACATTATGCCACACACATTCAGAAACTGGTACAATCGTTAGGCGATAGTTCAAAAGAAATAATACCTGAAGTTAAGCAACTATTTGAAGTACTGAAAGCGTTTCTCTATACTGATGCACCAAAAGAAAACAATGATGAACGTGCCACAACGTTGCAAACACTGCACACAATTAAAGAAAACATATACACCATTGCCAGCACCAGAAAAGATGATGCGCCCAACCCTGCGCTGTGTAATCTTGAAATTGCAATGAACATTGAAACACTTGAAAAAGGGATAAAACTCTTTAATACGCAAACATACGCAAAGCAGGCACTTATGCGCTATGCGTCTACGATTCAGAAAGCCTTTGAATTGGTACAAACTGGTTTTAGCGATACCACAATACAGCAGATTATTGAAATACAGTCAGCCATACCCGTGGTTGACAATTTTGATGTACAGCAAATAATAAATGAATATACCAGCCAGCAATATGTGTTGCGTAAACTACGGGCTGACAGTGCATCACTTATGCATCGCATAGAATCCTACAAAAAGAAAGGCATCAGGATAAACGATTATGAAAAAGCAAAAGAGATTGTTGAAACTATAAAAAGCATGCAACCTCTTTATACAGTTGATGTTGGCAAATACAAAATGAACCAGAATAATATTCTTATTATAGATCGCCAGTGTGTAGCATTACTCAAACGGATGATGAAAAATAATAAACTTGTGTCTAATATATAATAGTATTATGCATTGTATAATGCATTACCCAGCCATAATCGAAATTACTATAAAATTATTTTGACATACCATTGTATGTGCGATTAATATACTCTTACAAAAGCTGAATTATACCTTTTTTTAATAATATACTGAATTAGTGTTTCCCAGATCCCCCTAAACTGAAATTTTTTTATTTGCTTTCGAAATACAGGGAAATATAGTTACCTATTCTGTTTTATCTGTATAGCGAAATTAAAAGCTATATTTTTTGTGAAACAAAAAAAACAGATTATTATATGGTACATATTGTTAATAATCGCAATAATGTTACGTAACTTGATAAAAGGAATATCTATGAAAATAGCAGTAGCAATGAGTGGTGGTGTTGATTCATCAGTTACCGCTGCATTACTTGTTGAACAGGGGCATCAGGTGATTGGCCTTACCGCTAAAATTTTACTGTGTGCTGAAATGGATGGCTGCCAGCAACGGTATGATGTATGCTGTAGTCCCGAAAGCATACATGATGCAAAAAAAGTTGCCACACAGCTACGTATTCCCCATTATATTGTCAACGTTGAAGATGAATTTTCACAAAACGTTATAGATCCATTTTGCGCTGAATATATTAAAGGACGCACGCCCAGCCCCTGCATCAACTGTAATACCAGCATAAAATTTCCAGAGCTTTTAAATTTTGCCAAAGAGTTAGGATTTGATATGCTTGCTACTGGTCATTATGCAACTATATGTAAAAGTAACCGCTATTATATCAAGCGTGGCGTTGATACTGATAAGGATCAGTCATATTTTTTGTTTAACCTTTCGCAGGATGTGTTAAAGCACCTTATGCTTCCACTTGGTCAATTCACTAAACGTGAGATACGCGAAAAAGCACGTGAACTGGGACTGGCAACTGCCCACAGGCCTGAAAGCCAGGAAGTATGTTTTGTTCAGGATAATGATTATCCATGCTTTATTGAACAACGTTTGGGGTTTTGTCCTCCCCATGGAGATATTGTCACAACTGATGGCAAAGTTGTTGGCAGGCATAAAGGGATTCATCGCTACACCATAGGTCAGCGTCGGGGGCTTGGCATTGCCTGGGAACACCCGTTATACGTTGTTGCTATTGATGCTACACATAATCGCCTCATTGTGGGAAGCAAGGATGAACTTCTGGCAAAAGGGCTTGTTGCCACACACATAAACTTTATGAAAGTAACTATCGCCCATAATACTCCCGTATGGGTAAAAACACGCTCAACACAAAAACCGTTCAAAGCACATGCCACCTATGAAAACAATATTCTTACCGTAACCTTTGAAACACCTCAGGCAAGCATCACGCCAGGACAGGCTGTTGTGTGCTACGATGATGACGGTGCAATACTTTTTGGCGGCTGGATAGATAAAAGTATTAATTAAATGGCCTGTAATCAGGAACTATCGCTTGTATTAATTGTTTGCATTCTTCTTCATGTAAGCTCTGCACGTAGTCAGGTGTTAGGTCTTTTATTTTAGTAACCGATAGCGCATCGAATCCATTGTGGGCAATTTTATATATTTTTTTATGAAGGGTTGGCACAAGCTCCTCGCCATGATTCCATAAATCTTCCTGCAGTTTTTCGCCTGGTCGAATACCAGTATATACAACAGGAATATCGACATCAGGCTCATACCCTAAAAGCGTTATCAAATTGCGTGCTACCTCTTCCACCCTATACTGTTTTCCCATATCAAGCACAAATATTTCGCCACCGTTTGAAAGCATGGCGGCATGAATAACAAGCATCACAGCTTCAGGTATGCTCATAAAGTAGCGCGTCATATCAGGATGGGTAATGGTCACAGGCCCACCCTTTGCAATCTGCTGGTAAAACAGAGGTATAACCGAACCACGGCTGCCAATAACATTGCCAAACCGCACACAGCAGGTGCGCATGTCGGGGCTGTTTTGCGCTAACGTTACAACCTCGGCCATACGCTTGGTTGCGCCCATTACACTTACCGGGCGCACTGCCTTATCCGTTGATATACACACAAACTGACTGACACCTGCTCCACGTGCTGCTTCCAGTACCGTCCGTGTACCCAGGCAGTTATTGCGCAGTGCTTCCTGCGGATTTTGCTCCATGATATCGACATATTTGTGCGCAGCAGCGTGAAATACAATATGTGGTTTGTGTTTGGTTAAAATTTTTTGCATGCGCACAGCGTCATTAATATCAGCAATGTAGTAATAAATTTCAGGTTTTTCAAAGTACTTAGCATAATCATCAAGCATATTTTTTAGATTATATATTGAATGCTCACCTCTGCCAACTGCAATAATTTTCCCTGCCTTGAATTGTAATAGCTGCCTGCATATTTCAGAACCTATACTGCCGCCAGCCCCAGTGATAAGCACGGTTTTCCCCTGACAATATGCTTCAATTGCCGCACTATCTATCTCAATTTCTTCACGACCAATGAGTTCCTCAACGCCTATTCCTCGTAGTTCAGGGGTCAGAGCCTTTTCAAAAAGCTTTGTCACCGCTGGCAGGATCGAAATAGTGACATTGTCACAGGAGCGAATAATTTTGATTACACGGTCAATTTCTTTCTGGGGTGCTGATGGCATCGCCAGTATGCATTC
>JARYLT010000150.1 GCA_029907515.1 Spirochaetota bacterium
CAGGGTTAAAGAATTAAGCCTGCGGCGAAAGCTCATAGAAACCTGTACCACCATAGCTGAAAAATCATATGATACAACCCTGGACACAAAAATACTTCTTGATGATGCTGAAAAGGATATATTCCTCATTACCCAGCGCCGCATAACAAGTGATTTTGAAAGCCTGGCAAGTGTGTTGAAGCAGACACTTGAAGACATAGGTCACATGTATGAAACAAAAAGGCCTGTTACTGGTATTGCAAGCGGATTTACCGATCTGGATGCCATGCTTACCGGTTTTCATGAATCAGAGCTTATTATCATTGCTGCCCGTCCATCAATGGGAAAAACGGCGCTTGCATTGAATATTGCCAATCATGTAGCTTTGCGTGAAAAGCAGCCAACATTGTTCTTCTCCCTTGAAATGCCTGCAACACAGCTTGCAACCAGAATATTGTGTATTGAATCAATGATTGATATGCAGCATGTACGAACTGGCCAGATAAGCAGTGAACAGTTGCGAAAGCTCATTGATGTGTCTGGAAGGCTGGAAAAGTCCCCCATGTTCATCGATGACACACCAGGATTAAGTATTTTTGAACTCAGGGCAAAGGCACGGCGTTTTGCCCAGAAACAGAAGGTCGGACTGATAGTTGTTGATTATCTCCAGCTTATTGTGTCCAATAACAGACTGGAACGCCATCAGCAGATAGCTGAAATCAGTAATGCCTTGAAGCAACTTGCCCGGGAACTATCGGTTCCGGTTATTGCACTGTCACAGCTATCACGTGCTGTGGAATCACGTACTGACCAGAAACCACAGCTTTCTGACCTGCGTGAATCAGGAGCAATTGAACAGGACGCTGACGTTGTGTTATTTATATACCGTGAGGAAAAAGTTAAAAAAGAAACTGAACGTATAGGTATAGCTGATATCATTGTGGCAAAACAGCGTAATGGTCCAACCGGAACAATTGAGTTACGCTTCTGGGACAAGTATATGAAGTTTGGGAATGTTGAAAAATTTCGTGAAGACTGATATGAATGGCACTGAAATAACAATACCACGAACGGTTATTCAATTTTTTGAATCAGTAGGCAAACATTCACTGTTTTTTACCCAAACTGTAAAATGGATTTTTAAGCCTCCATTTGATGCAAAAAATATTCTAACACAGATGCTTGAAATAGGGTACAAGTCCTTGCCGGTAACCTGTATCACGCTCTTTTTCACCGGTATGGTTATGGCATTGCAGATAGGCAAAGCCATGGATTCCCTTATGTCAGGATCATCAGTATTTATTGGAAGTGCAGTGTCAATTGCAATGTTCAGAGAATTGTGTCCGGTGCTTACCGCTTTGCTTTTATCAGGAAGGGTTGGTTCAGCCATAGCTGCTGAAATTGGCACCATGCGTGTCACAGAGCAGATTGATGCGCTCATCACACTTGATGCAAATCCAATTCAGTATCTGTCGGTACCACGTTTTTTAGCCTGCCTGGTTATGACGCCAGTACTTGTTGTTGTTACAGATGTTGTTGGTTCATTAGGTGGGGCATTCATAGCATACTTTAATTTAGGGATAACTATCGACAAATATGTTGAAAATGTTTTTAACTATTTAGGTGTCATGGACTTTTTGACAGGGCTTTTTAAATCTGTTTTTTTTGGCATTGAAATTGCCATTATTGCCTGCTATCAGGGGTTTAATACATCTGGTGGGGCTGAGGGTGTTGGCAGGGCTACAATACGGGCTGTTGTTGCGTCATCCATGACTATACTTATTTCAGACTATTTTCTTACTTATCTTTTGCAATTTATTGAGTAGTGGAAGTGCAGGGCTTATGAAATCGCTGAAAAAAAGAAAAGAGGAATTTATCAAGTTTTTGCAAAAAACTAAAATTCCCAAAAAGGTACTTGATGCATTTGCAGCAGTCGATCAGCAGGATTTTTTTGATGAAATTTATGAAGACAGGTTATATGGGCAACTGCCAATTCCAATAGGCAGAGGTGAAACCAGCGATGAACCGCTTGCACTTGCCCGCATGATACAGTATTGCGGCATTAAGAAAGATTTCCATGTTCTTGAGATTGGTACTGGTTCAGGCTATTCAACTGCAGTGTTGTCACAGCTTGCAAAATCAGTAACCACCATTGAAATAGATGAAGAACTTGCTGTTCAGGCAAAACAACGCTTCAAAAAAACAGGATTGTCAAATATTCGTATTTTCCATGGCGATGGTACAGATATTGATGAATCATTAGGTTTTTTTGATGCGATAATAGTGCTGGCAGGTTGTAAAAAACGGCCATTGCTATTACTCCATGTTGCCAAACCTGATAGCATGATCGTATTCCCCATGGGTCCTGCACATCAGCAGCAGATAGCACTGATGCTTAATCACCGGGATGATAATGTTGAGGGGTTGTATCCAGTTGTTTTCAAGGAATTCTGCAGTTTCATGCCCATCATTGGAATATATGGCTAAGTACGATAATGACTATATAATAATGTGCTTTGAAAACAGTAATGCTTATATATCTGATTTCTTTTTTTTATCTGGATCTTCCTGTGGCTTATAACAATATCGACATCCATATATTAATATCTTTGTGCTATCTTTTACAATCTTTGAGGCATATAATGCTTCATACTTGCTGAGTTTTGATCCGCATACCGGGCATGTCCTTTCTTTTAAATGTACAGGTTCATTAACTTTTTGTGATTTGAATTGTATTTTTTCCTGCGCTACTTTTTGTTCAGGTTGCTTGTTGTCAGGTTTTGGACGTTCTTTAATATGATGATACAGGGAAAGCAGATATAAAAACAATGCAATGCCTGCACCAAATGAAAGAATATAAAGAATAGTTTCAATCATCGTTGTGCTCGTTTTGTAATAAAATTAACCATAATTGTTTCTTCATGGGGTGGCTTAAGCGTATAATCCCCAACAACATCAACTACTGTAAGACCGCATTGTTCAATAAGAGGTAGTACTTCATCAATTGTATATAATCGCTGAAGATGTTCTTCTACCAGTGTATTGGTATGCCTGGTAAATGTCAACTTTGAGTATAATATTTTTGAATGTTTATCATAGTCATTGTACCACTGAATATCGGTGCCTTTAACTTGAAATGTTAATAGCTTATTGTGAAAATTCTTTTTAATATTATACTCTGTGGTAAGATCAAATAAAAAGATACTGTCATTGTTCATGCAGCTATGCACACAGTGTAATGCGCTGACAAAATCATCATAATCCAGGATATAGTTAAATGTATCGTGAACAGAAAAAATAAAATCAATTGTTTTTGACAGCGCAAACTGTGTAATGTCGCCGCAAAATACGTGATAGTGTTTATATGCTCGCGCTTTTGCTATTTTTAACATTTCAAGTGATTTATCCATGCCATATATTTCATAATCATCCATGGAGAACTTTGGACCAAATTTGCCAGTACCACATCCCAACTCCAGCACTGTTCGTGGATTATTAATATACCTGCACATTATCATTCGCAGATAATGATACCAGGTGGCGTAATCAACGTGTTTCAGCATATAATCGTAATAGGGTGCAAGGTAATGATATGGTTTCATTGTATTTTTCGGTTCAATCGATTAATTCTGTGGGTGAAACGCTCAGTGTAGTGTTCAATGAGCTTCTGGTTATCTGAAAGCTTTTTACTATGAGCTATCGCCCAAGTGCAGTAACTCAGTGCTTTATGATAATCTTTAACACGATGTTCATAGTGTTTTGCTAACTCCTCAAGTGAAAACAGATTTATATGCTTTTCCCAGAATGTAAGGGCCTGCTCCAGAAGGCCAGAGCGTTTTAATGCAGTTGAATACTTTTTAAAAAGGGAATGGTCGTTGTCAAGCAATGCATAACCAGCATACTCAATGAGTTCAATGAACAGTTGAATATTTCGGGAATACAGGTGCTTTGCAATATTTTTATACAGGTGTGTGGGTACCTGATCAAACTGCTTTGTGTGTATAAGCGTGTAGAGGGAATTGAAAAAAACAAGTAGCAGGACCATGGATGTAATATCAATACGATTGTGTTCAATAACGGCAGTAAGGCGCGGGTCATAACCTGTTTGTTGATAGGTAAAGTACACATCAGGAATCTGGTAGCCTGGTATATCGTCGGTCCTGGTAATTCCAAGTAGAAGCTCTTCAAGTGATTTTAATGAACAGCTTGCATAAATTGATTTAAAAATTGAGCGTGCGGGTTTAAGTAAATCAATGACGGGCATAGAAACTGGAAAGCCCTGAATGCGGTTAATCCTGTAGCGCGTTTTTATAATGGGGATGTCAAAGGTTTTGCCATTGAAGGTTACAATTGTTTTAAATTTTTGTAACCGTTCAGCACAGTGAAAAAGTACTGCTGGCTCTTCACCATACTGACGCATGAAAATCTGCTCAACTGTGAATTTGTTTTCACTAAAATACCCTAAGCCAATTAAAAATGCATAATTACCTGTTCCGCTGGACAGTGAGGTTGTTTCTATATCAAAAAAAACACACTGGTCAAGTGTGACAGGTTCCATACGATGCATTGCACAGTAGGTTGCAATGTCAGTGCCAGTATCATCGATATGTAATGATGCAACTGGATATTGCTGCACAAACGTAATGGTTTGACCAAACGGTGTGGTAATAATTTTCCCACCTGCGTCCTGTATCCATGAACTATCGGTTACAGGCTTGCCTGAGTCAGTGTAGTATATGTTGAGTTTGTCCTTCAGATTCATGGTGTAAGTTTTTAAGTAACGCTATTACTTTTTCTTTAATGCCTTCTCTGGTGATCATGGGGCCAATACAGGCAGGGCAGCCATGAGTACAGCTGCAAGCGGCTATTGCCTCATGTGATGCCTGTGCTATCAGTCCAAATATGTGATATACTCTTTCGGATATTCCTACACCGCCAGGGATGGCATCATATACAAAGATTGTTGGCTGATTGGTGAAGTGTGAACGGTTTTCAAATACAACGCGTATATCGGCATAATCAGATAGTGTATACAGTGGCGCGATGTTGCGTAAAATATATGAAAGACCTAAGAATACCTCGCCAGCTTCTTCGCGTTCCATAGTATTAATAATTTCATCGCTGAAGCTACACCACATTGCTGTTGAATGCATTTCCAGTTCAGGAAGGTTAATCTTTCCCCAGCCAACATTTTCGTGGGTTCCGAATTTTATCTTTTTAAACATGATAGCTTTAGTGCGTACGTTAACCTCGCCCAGGCTTAACGTTGCAATTGACAGCGGTTTTGATTCAAATTCTTCAAGCACATGGATATCGGTTTTTTCTTCGGCATCGGTGTAGTAATCGGATTCTACTTCATGGCAATAGGCAATTCTGCGTTCCCAGTCTAATTTGTCAATATAGTACTGCTGACCCTGATGAAGATAGATAGCATCATCGTGTATCATGGTTGGCGCTGAAGGAAGGTCTATTTCGCCAATAACCTGTGCATGGTTGTCTTTATGAACTATCACCACATTATCATGTGAAGCGCTGCGCAATGATATATCATTTGCAGGATAGATATCACTCATCCAGTGAAACTTGCCAGCTGATTCTTTTAAGATATTCTTTTGTGCCAGGTATTCAAGCATCTCACGGGTGGTGCTATGGTGTGGTGTAAACAGTTCATCAATACCAAAGGGAATTTCAAATGCTGCACATTTAATGTGGTCCATGAGAATGAGCAGGTTA
>JARYLT010000151.1 GCA_029907515.1 Spirochaetota bacterium
GATAGTGGTTACACAGTGCATATTAATAATATTAATGTTATTATTATCGTCTATGACATTTGCAGACAACTTCACTGCTGCGGATCGTGAGCGGCTCATACGCCTTGAAACAAAACTTGAAACAGCGCTTCAGCAAATAGACAAACGTTTTGAGCAAATAGATAAACGTTTTGAGGACTTATTCACATTTCTATGGATTCTTACAGGTATTTTTACCACACTTACTCTTTCATCAATAGGATTTGCTTATTGGGACAGGCGCACTGCCATACGTAAAGCAAAAGAAGAAACAATTGCAACAATTGAGCGGGAAGGAAGCCTTGTGCAATTGATTAATGCTTTAAGGGAACTGGCAAAAAAGAATAAAGAAGTGGCCAGGGTTTTACGGATGTTTAATCTTCTTTGAATTACATTATATTAGAAGTTTTACATGCATTTTTAACTTGAAGTTGCGATACTTAATAAAAACTTCTTGAAAAATTGCTGAACAATATATATGTTAGGATAAGATATGATTACATATAATAAAATGAAAAGGAAGGATACAGTTCAATGGGATTTGCAATAAAGGTATATGAAGCATTTAAGGATGATGAAGTAAAAGCAAAAGTATTGGCCGAATTTATTGAAAAAGTAGAAGAAGCAATAAATAACAATCAGGTGGCAACAAGGCAGGATTTACATGTCCAGGAATTAAAGCTAACAAGGGAAATAAAAGAAGTAGAACTTAAGCTAACTAAAGAGATAGAGCAGGTGCGTGCTGAGTTAAAAATTGAAATACAGCAAATAAAGGTAAGCTTATTAAAATGGCTCATAGGGCTGTTGTTAACACAGACAGTTACAATAATAGGAGTCATTATTGGTTTGTTTCAGGTGCTGAAGTAATTTTTATAGAATTTTGATAATAAAAGGATGGTATTGACACACTTTTTTTTGACACAGCTTTTTCTAAGTACAGATCACTGAGTGCACTCGGGGCGTGCGTATAGAATTGACCTGCAAGCAGTCGTAAAGGTTATCGCAAGTCTTGATGAAATCACAGTGAAGCAATCCCCTGTTATCATCCTGAGGTGCTAATGGGCTTGAGAATTGTATTGTATATAAATGATATCTTTCAACACCGCTCAGGTTGTAATAATAATGAAGAAAAAGAGGGATGTGGATACGTACTTTATTATTGCAGTTTCATAATTGTTATGTAAACATGACAGCGTAATGCTATCACATCATGACACATACATGGACATTGCCCTTGAAGAGGCAAAACTGGCAGCATCTGAAGATGAAATTCCTGTAGGTGCAGTCATCGTTAAGGATGAAACAGTCATAGCACGTGCCCACAACAAAACGCGGCAATGCTCTGACCCCACAGCACATGCAGAAATATTAGCCATCAAAGACGCGGCACACTTTTTACACAATGAGCGTCTTACGGGCTGCTTGTTATATGTAACCAAAGAGCCGTGTGCAATGTGCGCTGGCGCTATCGTACATGCACGCATTGAGAAGCTTTTCATTGGCACCCGGGATTACCGTTTTGGGGCATGTGGCACCGTGCTAACGGTGTGTGGTAGCAGTCAGTTAAACCATATACCTGAAATAATGTTTGGTATACAGGAAGAAAAGTGTAAAAAGCTGTTACAGGATTTTTTTGGCAAACTCAGGAGCAAATAGCTATATCTTCTGACGATGAGCTTCTTCAATCAGTTCCTGAATGCGATTGCGTGTACCAATGGCAAGCCCGTGGTGTATTGTAATATGAAGTTCAGGGTGGTCAGGCAGGGTAATATTGTTTGCTTTCTGTACAATGCGTTCCACAAGCGACTTCAGGTCAAAATAATTGTCGCAGTTTATTATGGCCAAAAACATATCGCCGCCTGTACGAAATATCATGTCATTTTCTCTGAGGCTGGTTTTCAAAAGCCGTGATAGCTGCTTCAAAATGCGATCACCTTCACGGTGTCCACCAATATTGTTGATATCGTTTAAACCTTTAATGTCAAGGAGCAGTACTGCAATAATGTTTGTTGTATCCTCACGGCGAAGATGAGCTGCTTCTCTGGACCATACATTAATTATGTCTGTAAGTTTTTTTGAGTTGAACAAACCGGTGAGCGGATCAAGTACTGCAATGGTTGATGCCTTTTCATAAAGCAGGGAATTGGCAAAGGCAATAGCACTGAAATCAGCTATGGTTTGCAATATGAGATAGTCGTCGGAAGAAAATATTCCACCTTGAGCTCTGTTGATAAGTTCAATAACTCCGTAAATAGTGTCGCGAAATATTAGTGGCACAGCCATGACGGATTTTGTGGAAAAACCGGTAATTCTGTCAATTTTGTCGCTGAAGCGGGTATCAATGCTGGTGTCAGGTACAAAGACTGGCTTTTTAGTTTCCACTACGTATCCTGCAACCCCTTCACCTTTTTTGAGGCGAATATTTTTAACACTGTCAAAGTCAATACCATGTGAAATGACAAAGTATAATTCCTCAGAATTGGGATCATAGCGTAGCAAGCTCCAATTTTGGGGTGCAAAATAGGTGTGAACTTCCTCCATGATGCCTTCCAGAATATGGTCAAGTTCAAGGGAGGAAACGATAAGCTTGCCTATATTAGCATATAGTTGCTTTATTCTATACAGTTGATCCATATCATTAGTAGTCATATCGCAAAAGTGCTTGTATTCTAATTATTTGCAATTTTCGTGTGAAAAATAAAATATATAAGTAAATAATGCAAATAAAAAATCAGTGGTTGTGTATTTTTATGATCGTTATTGGGGTGGGGAAAAATCAGGCTGACAGGTGCTCTGTTTTACCATTGACCACAGGTACCCATTGGGGTCAATACGCTTTCGTTTTTTAGTAACCAATGACAAAGGAATATAGGTGTAATATGAATGCCAGCTTCCTACCACAAAACCGGTTTTGCCTGCCATAGCACCGTGCACAGCATTCTGCGCAAGCATAATGCAGTATACCGCATCATCGCTTGAAGCAGGGACACTTCGGACTAAATAGCTTGTGTCAATATATTTTATGGTTACCGGAATTTGCCGTTTTTTGCAGTATTCCGTAATTTTATCTTTTAAAAGCAGTCCAATATCCCCGTATTTAATATTTCCGGAAGCATCGGTTTCCTTTGGCCCGGTGAAGTACTCCTGACCAGCACCTTCAGAAACAACAATGACTGCATGAGATGCAGCATACAGGCGCTTTTCCAGATGCGTTAAAAAACCATACGGCCCTTCTAAGTCAAAATGTACTTCAGGGACAAGACAGTAGTTAACCTCGTTTGACGCTAAGGTAACGTATGCTGCAATGTATCCAGCATCGCGCCCCATAACACGCACAATACCAATGCCATTCTTTGCACCAATGGCCTCAGAATGTGCAGCATAGATAGCCTGTGCAGCCGTGGACACTGCGGTGGAAAATCCAAAGGTTTTATCTACAAACCATATATCATTATCGATAGTTTTTGGGATGCCAACTATCGCAATAGGGAGCTTTTGCCTTTTAACCTCCTGATAGATGTCGTACGCGCCACGCAATGAGCCATCACCGCCAATGATAAACAATATATTAATACCATGTTCTGTCAGCGTGGCAACTATCTCCTTTTCATCCTGATGTCCGCGTGAAGATCCTAATACAGTGCCGCCCTTTTCATGTAGGTCATGGACAAATGCAGGAGTTAGCTCAATAAAAGAATGTCCATAGCGCTTAACCAGGCCTTCAAATCCATACCGAATGCCATAAATTGTTTTGACACCATATTGAAAATTAAGCATTCGCACAATTCCCTGAATGACGTTATTTATACCCGGGCACAGCCCACCGCAGGTAACAATGGCTGCTCTGGTAGTTTCAGGATTAAAGAATATTTTTTTACGTGGCCCTGCATTTTCAAATGAGGCGATAGTACCTGTGGTATGAAACGATTGCTCTAACAGGTGTGCTTCAATGTCAATGGCAATACGCTGACTATCATCAATAAACTTTGATATTTTTAACGGGGATGGATATGTACATTCCCCCAATGAATCAATTGTTGTGTCATTGATTGATATTTGTTCATTCATAACAGTCAATCTGATAATTTATATGTTTATATAGTAAATATATCAAAAAATTTTGATGATGCAGGATATTTTTGTTTTTTATAAAGTCAATTGAAAAAAATCTGATACTGTAATATATGCTGGAATTATGGCTATATTAATCAAATTTTCAATTCATGGAGTTACATTTTTTGTTTTTTGTATTATTTCGGGGTGTATTCCCCAGTAAAATTTCCCTGTTTGTATATTCTCTTCTCTGCAAAATTCAAAACAATAGTTCCTGTACCGATAACTATCGGTATAATAATCTTCTTCCACAATTTTACTATCTAAAAATCGTAAAAACTCATCTAAAATATTGTCCAGGCAAAATTCAATAACTCTTGCCAGCGACATCTTCCACACCTTACGAACATCCATAAAAAATTCGTATTCATCAGCAAAAAGCATAAGATGCAATCGTTTCCAGGTTGTTCCACGCTTTCTATAGGTAAGACACGTAAATGTAGTAGGCGGCATCAAATCTATCTCAGCAGCAAAACCAATCAGAGCTGATATAAAAGATCGCATAGGCATAGAATATTGTTCCGATAGTAATTGAATAAGCTGATAATGTTCTAAAGAAAGACAGGTTGTGGTTTCAATTTCCATTGTATTCCTCCGGGATTATCTCTGTATTTTTTTAAAATATACTATACAAAAATATCGTAAAACGCAAGCATTATTTATGAAAAATTATTATAATTACTATTAACTATCTCATATAAATACTGTACTATACATAATTTTAATGAGTTATTATTTTTTTCTTTACACTTTTTTAATTTTATGCAGTAGTATAGTATGGCTTAATAATGAGATAGAAAAACTCTTGATTTAATACTGGAATAGCTTATCGTATAAAAAGAAATCATGTGCTGTATGTATTTTAAGATTTTGAAAAAAAGTTATGAGAGGAATTTTTTATAAATCGATAGTTACATGTAACCATGTCATAGATTGTAATATTCATATATTAATTCTATTGAACGGAGTTTTATCATGAAAAAATTAATACTATTAATATGTTTAAGCCTGATTTTTGTATTATCCTGCACCAAAGAACCCAAACAGGATGTATTAAAAATCCATTCATTTTTTGGTGATGTAACAGTACAGTTACAGGATACTACCCGTGTGCCGGAAATTGGGCAGTTACTGTCTTTGAATGATGTTGTTATTACCGGAAAAGGTGCCATTGTTGATCTGGTTTATCGTAATGCCGGTATTATCAGAATTAATGAAAATACAACGGTAAAGATTGAATCTCTGATGAAGGGGAATAATGATGATGTTGTCCTTACCGTTGATACTGGCAAAACGTTTGCAACCTTGGGAAAGCTTAAAAAAGGTGATAATTTTGCCTTAAAGTCAAAGACGGTGATAGCTGCTGTCCGTGGGACATCATTCAGGATAGTTGCAAGCGAAAAAGGTTCCAGTGTTGATGTTGTTACGGGTAAGGTAATGGTTAAGCCTG
>JARYLT010000152.1 GCA_029907515.1 Spirochaetota bacterium
AAACATCTTTGCAGTTTTGCCAAACTGGCCAAAGTCACCCTCAATTTTTACCTTGCCAGACGTAAAAGCATTTGCCGCATCAACTTTACCAATGTTAATTCCAACAAATGTCTCTCCATCACAAACCATCACTGCAACACAATCGCTGATATCATCAGTTTTAATTACTTCCAGCAAGCCATCGGATACAATGATTTTCCATTTACCTTCGCCAATAATATCATATCCAAATTTTGCAGTAACTCCTTTTGCACCTTCCGGTCTGAATCGGTCGTTCATTGTATCAAATATATCTTCTACTTTAACACCCCAGTATTCCATATAACCCTCCTACCAGCTTAATTCTTTTTCTAACATCATCAGAACAGTCCACATGGTACCACCAAACCCAGAGGCTAACGCATGCTTAACTTCTTTGGGAATTTGATGGGCACCTGCATCACCCCTGACCTGCAACGCTGCTTCAGCAACCCGCAATAAAGCAGTAGCACCAATTGGATTAGTTGCAATAACACCTCCTGAAGGATTGATTGGCATAGAACCACCAATCATGATCTCCTTATTTTCTACTAAACGAAGGTGTTCATCACCTTTCAGGAAGAAGAAGTCTCTCAGCCAATCCAGTCCCCACCATGCAGCAGGGTCATACATTTCAAATACATCGAAATATTCCAGCGGGTTTTTAATGTCATTTCTTTTAAAGAGTTGTTCAGCAGCAAATTTATGTGTCTTCAACACGGGATAATCTTTGTGATAGCCAAATATATTGAAGGTTTCTTCACGGTGGATAGTAATATGATCCCGTATCCATACAGGTTTTTTAGATAGCTCTTTAGCTTTTTTCTCACTGGCAAAGATTACTGCACACGCACCATCTGATTGCGAGCACATGTGAATAAGGCGCAATTCACCAACCAGTTGCGGCGATGTGTTCATCAATGTTTCAATCTGATCAAAATCCAGGCCAAATGCCCTGTGTGCATTGGGATTTAAACATGCATGCTTATCCATGATAATACGATACATCATTGCTGCACGTTTTGCTCTATCTTCACCAAACTCCTGAATGACATCATATGCAGTGGATCCTGTTAATGCACCTGTCTGCAAATTTCGGAACCACAGGGGATCAGCCATATTTGTAATACCACCCGTTGTATGACCTTCCTGCAGTTTTTCAAATCCAATCGCCATTACTATGTCATACATTCCTGACGCAACCAGATTGTCACTTGCACATGCAAGCGTTGTACCCACCGTTCCACCAGTAGTTATTCTGATGCTGTCCTTCCCATACGCTCCTGTTCCAAGCACATGCCATAAATCAGGCTGGTGAATCATCTCAAATAGTTCCATATTACCATGAACTATACAATCTACATCCTTGATGCTTATGTTAGCATCTTTAAGCGCAGCAGATACTGCTTCATGAATCATCTCAGGCTGATTGACATCTTCTCTATGGCTTGAATGCTTGGTTTGTCCTATACCAATAATTGCAACATTTCTATTCTTTTTATGTGCCATGGTCACCCCTCCTTTACACTTCAAAAATCACAACAGCCTGGTGTTGACCGGCCGCACCATAGGTGCTCTGTGCCAATGCACGTTTTGCACCTTTAACCTGACGTTTACCAGCTTCACCTCTTAGCTGATAAAAGCATTCGATAGCTCTGGCAGCACCACCTAAAAGCAATGGATTGCCATTTAACATGCCTCCCGACATATTGACATTAAATTCATCCATGCCACCATCATCAATCCACTTCCCGCCTTTGCCTTCTTTAGCCAGACCAATGCCTTCAGCCCACATTGGCAACTGGTATGCAGCATGGTCACACAATTCAAAAAGTTGAATGTCTTTTTTAACATCTTTGATCCCTGCTTTCTTCAATGCCCTTTCAGTTGCATTTCGTAATGAAAAATTTGATGTTAAATCCTTATCACCCAAAAAATAACTATCCATACAGCTTGCATAGCCGGTTATCCACACTGGCTTATCGGTAAATTCTTTTACACGTTCTTCACAACAAAGCAACATGCCAAAAGCCCAATCGGTTGTTGGATAATAATGCAATTCTCGCAGTGGATCAGCTAATAAAGGCGACTTCATAACATCATCTTCTTTTATTGGTTCATTTTCACGTGCAAAGGGGTTTTGCTTAGCTTTTTGCCTTGAACGAACCACGATCTTTGCCAGATGTTTTTCATTTACCCCGGACTTTTCCATATATGCCCGTGCCTGCATCGCATTAACATTCACAAAATCCATCCCCAGCGGCCTGCAATAAAATGGGTCAAATGCCAGATTTGTGCACATATTACGGCTTTCAGGCTGTGATTCTTTCATATGCCCCATAAAAAGAACCACATCATCATGCCCCGAAAGTATGCTTGCCATAGCATACCCCAAACCATTAAGGCTTTCCTGTGCCATCTTCTCTTCACCCCTGAAATGAGCACCAACAACATCCGTCATACCATTATTCGATATAGTACGCGCATCCCACACATCATCAGAACAGGTAATAACAGTGCGTATGCCTTTTTCCATATCAAAGCTCACCTTAGTTTGTGACATTATGCCTTCAAAACATTCCAGAAGCATATTCTGGAAACGCGCATACCACAAATTGGGGTCATTTTTGATCTGAGCAACAGCACAGATAGCAACTCGTTTCTGCATACCCTATGAACCTCCCTTTAAAAATATTTTATGGTAAATCCTCATTATAGCCAACCTTAACAATAACAGTTCCAGAAATCACCGTGCTTAATAGCTTTTAATATTGAATCCTTATCCCTTTTTGCATCCAGTTCTATCCATGCCCTACCAATACCTATAGCTGTGTGTGCATCATCAGAGACTATTGAAGGATGCGGAAATGTCATTTCGTTGAACCGTTTAACCTTAAATCCTTTGGAAGTTATTTCCATTGCATCAATGGTAAACATTTTCTGAAGATTATAAAGTCTATCCATAATCTGTTCTATATCAAGGTCATACTCCGGCAGATGATTAAATATGTGAAGCAACTGATTATCACCAAAAATCCTGTTTACGTGGATATATCCTTTCAAGAACACAGTCATTTCAATACCTGTAAAAATAATCATATTTGATTTAACATTATTATAGATTTCATCATAGCCAGGTTTTAACAGGTAATCGTGATCGGTGAAAGCTATAAAATCGTATCCTTTTTCTTCATAACACACAGCAACCTGCTGAGGTGTAAGCGTCCCATCAGAACATGTGGTATGCGTATGTAGGCACCCTTTCAAAAGCATTGTATTATACAATTTAAGTAATTTTTTAAACAATTGAATGAATGTCCAACCAATATTTTGATAAAAAAATAATAATTTGAAGCAACATCTAATTTATTGGACATCCAATCAATTTGCAAATTAATTAATATAATACAATATGTCAATAATTTTTTAAAAATTTTTCTGTTTGGATGATTATTTTTTTTAACAGCAACTTATGTACAAATAAATAATAATGTATAATTCGCCCCATCATGTAATAAACATTGCATCACCGTACGAAAAAAATCTGTATCGTTCCTTAACTGCTTCCCTGTATGTTTGCATAATACAATCATATCCAGCAAATGCAGCAACAAGCATAAGCAATGTTGACCTGGGAGTGTGAAAGTTGGTAATCAGAGCATCAACAGATTTGATAGTATAGGGAGGATAAATAAAAATGTTAGTAGTTCCATATCCATGCTTATATTCACCATTATGATATACTGATTCAAGTACACGCAGTGATGTGGTGCCAACAGCTATCACCCTTCCTCCTTTTGCCTTTGCATTATAGATATATTCCACGGTTTCTTCTGGTAAATAGTATTCTTCTGTATGCATTGTATGTAGCCTAATATCATCCACTCTAACAGGTTGAAACGTGCCCCACGATACATACAGGGTTAAAAATGAAATAGTAGCACCTTTATCCTGTATCTGTTTCAGTAAATCATCAGTGAAATGCAATCCCGCTGTTGGCGCTGCTGCTGCACCGTACTCCCTGGCAAATACTGTCTGGTAGCGTTCATAATCATTTTTATCAGGGGACCGTTGAATATAGGGTGGTAGAGGCAACTCTCCTATCTTTTCAAGCATTGCATAATCAATAGGAGGATCAAATTTTATTGTAATACCTGCTTCCGATTTTTCCACAACAACTATCGACACTGAATTATTTTTAATAGGATAGAGCATTTCACCAGGTTTAATCCTTTTTAACCGGGTGCAGATAGCTTCCCAGGTATTATCGCACAATCTTTTTGTTAAGACAACTTCGATGGTAGCACCTGTTGAGCGTTTACAATAAATTCGGGCTGGTATAACTTTAGCATTATTGAAGATCAGAATATCATTGGCATTAATGTAGTTAGGTAAATTGTAAAATTTTTCATGCACCAAGTGTTTAGATTTTCTATCAAGAATAAGCAGACGTGATTCTTCACGTTTATCAGCCGGGTACTGAGCAATCAACTCCTGTGGGAGGTCAAAATCGTAGCTTTCTAAAAGATATAATTTCTTTTCCATGTTTGACAATTATCGTGATAGCAATTATAGCACAATAAAAATATAAATTATCTTTTAGAAAGCAGCCGAAACACCTGTTTTCAATATATGATGGTTTTTATAATCCTCACCTTTTGAATAATCATGCAATAAGTAGGTATACTCACCTATTATTTTTACATTTCGTGCCAGGAGGTATGTTAACGATAGTGTTGCACTTTCGTAATTTAATGAATGGACTCCACTTTCCCGATAATCTGAATCAACCTTATTGTATAGTGCTGTAATCACATAGTTGCTGCGGTCACCTTCGGGCTGAAATATCAATTCTGCCATATAACCTTTTGTGGCAATTGATTTTTTATTTTCAGTAAAATATGCATTACTATCTTTTCGGTACAGAAATAATGTGTTAAGCTCAAACGGTCCCAAAATAATTGACAAATCCCCACCATAATAAAACACACTATTCGTGAACACATCGGGAACAGAATCATCTGCTGTATTTTTCTCTTTACCTATGTAACCAAAACCACCAATCCTTATCACATCAAAAAGTTCCTGACTGGCTCTAAAGAAGTAATTCTTATACTTATCGCCATCAAAATTATCATGTTCATCTGCCGGATCAATCCCATTCCCATTTACTATCTCCGCAACTAACGTTAATCCAAAGTCAAAGCTTTTATCAACAATTATTCCACGATCATATTTTAAATTGCATAAAGAACGATTGGGTTTTGCAGCAAACGGAACATAGCTTTCATACGTCAATCTGAGTTCATTCTTGTAGATGGGGTCAGATACTGAAAATTGACCTGCCGTTATATTAATACCTGTTCCCAATAAATCAGTATAATACAAGAAAGCATCTTCAATACCAACAACCTCCCCTTTTTCAGAAAAGAAAAAGTAAAAGTAATATGATAAATTCTGTGCGATAGGGCCACCCGAAATAAATTTCAATAGCATTGGTGTTTGTAGATCATTAGATACTTCATCATCTTTATCTGCAACT
>JARYLT010000153.1 GCA_029907515.1 Spirochaetota bacterium
ATTCAATTGCGTTAACAAAATTTTGTGGGTCATTGAATAGATTACCCATAGTATTCCTCCCATACAATGTTATCCCTTACAACTCCTTCCGCGTTGCAAACACGCATCCCCGTGAGGATCATCACAACATCGTGGCAAAATAAGCCGCACACTTTTTTCAAAGAAGATATAACTGTATACCCAGTTAATCATAACAAAAATTTTATTTTTAAAACCAATCAAATACAGAATATGAATAAAAATCCATAGTATCCATGCAATATATCCCTTCAAATGCAAACCTGCAATCTGGGCAATTGCTTTATTACGTCCTATGGCAACCATCCCACCTTTATCCCTATACTGGAAAGGTATGGGTGTTTTGCCCTTAAGCTTTTGCAATAAATGTTTGCCCACATATCTTCCCTGCTGCATAGCAACTGGTGCAATCATGGGAAGTGGTTTGCCATTATGCATAAAACAGGCTAAATCACCAATAATAAACACATCATCATATCCAGGCACCCGGCAATATTCATCAACTATCACCCTTCCATTGGGCATTGTCTTAACATTCAAATCATTTGCTATAAGTTCACCCTTAACACCTGCTGTCCACACCACCGTTTCAGTGGGTATTATGCCACCATTGTTCAATTGTACTCCTGTTGCATCAATGTTTGTTACCGCTGCATTGTGTACAACCTTTACCCCTTTCTTTTGCAGTTGCTTGCAGGTATAATCACCTAATTTTTCCGGATACATTCCAATAAGTCTATCGCTTGCCTCAATAAGATACACAGTTATTTCTTCATGTTGCAATTCAGGAAAATCTTTTTTCAATGGTCCTGCAATCAACTCCGCAAGAGCACCAGCAAATTCAACACCTGTTGGACCTCCACCAACAATCACCACAGTAAGCAATCGCTTTCGCTGTTTTTCATCATTCACAAACGAAGCCCGTTCAAAACAGGTAAGGATATGATTTCGCAAAACCATGGCATCATCCAGTGTTTTCAAAGGGAACGCATAACGAGCAACACCCGGAATATTAAAATAATTGTTTTCACTACCTGCTGATACAATCAGATAATCAAACGGTATTTCCTGACCCAGGCACAGGACAGTCTTTGTTGAATACTGAATCTTACTAACAGCACCACGTATAAAGTGTATATTATTGTGCTTTCTAACAATATTGCGGACCGGTGATGCTATCTGTTCCGGTGCAACTTCCGCAGCACTCACCTGATACAAAAGTGGCAAAAATGTGTGATAGTTATTTTTATCAATGATTGTCACATGAAAACCAGTATTTGCTAACGTCTTTGCAACCCAAAGCCCGCCAAAGCCAGCACCAATGATAACGACTTTTTTTTGTTTGTTCTGTATCAATTGAATTCCTCCCTGCATTAATCCAATAACCGCTTCTGCCCGGTTATTTTCTGAATGTCGGTAATATCCTGAGTAACTTCCAGGCAGCCAATATAATCACCATTTTTACGCACGGCATAGTAGGTGATATAAATCAAACGGTCATTTAACGTAATCCAGAACTCGGCCTTATTGCGCTTACCCTGCTTCATTTCATCCAGCAGGCGGTTAACCACATGAATGCTTTTATCCGGATGGCAGTTTTGCACAGTCCTGCCAATAACAGCCTTTGATCGCACAAAGATACGGTCGGGCGCATTGTTAAAGTAGCGTACCACATCATCTTTGTCAATAAACGTAAAATCTACCGGCATGGTATCAAGCATGTATTGAAGTTGTTCCAACGTCAGGTTCCCTGTTTCAAATTCCACAGTATCAGATGCCAAACGTGTGCCTGCACCCTCACCCTTTTCTATGTGAATAACCGGACTATATGACATGTACCCAATACCGTCAAATTCCTGCTTAACTAATTTCCAGTCATCTTCATTAAAAAACTTATGCGACGTTGGGAACAGTATATTGTTCTCTTTGTAAAAGTGGTCAGCAAGCGTTTCACTAAGCCGTATGACATGTGTTTGCAATGTGTGCGATAGTTCCTTTGTAATGCCCTTTGCCAGTGCATCAGCTGTTTCATATATACTCTTTTCAATTGCACGGATGTTGTCATGTTCCATCCACATAATCTTTGGCGGTTGAGTAACTCCATATTTTTCCAGCACCGGGAAAAGCACATTTTCTTCACGAAGATAGTGCACCGCTGATTCTTTAAAAAAACCAATTAACTGTTGAATGCGTGCAAACGTAGCACTGTCTGGTGTATCAAAAAGTCTGGTTGCACTTTCAACTAATTGCTGCGCAAATTCAAGGATCCTGCTATGTTCAGTATACAGAATATACAAAGGATGGCCCTCGGGCACATCCACTTTGCCTGCATCAATTGATTCCCTGAAAAGATCGATATGCAACTGGCACAGCCTGTGCACCTCATCAGATGGCATGCCCTCTTTAATAAGCTCTTCTTCCAGCATGCTTATCTGATGCGGCATCACATTGCCAAATTCTTTTTTAAAGATAGCCTTCATCTCATTGACATCTGCTCCCTCATGAAGCTTTTTAATCATATCTTTAAGCTGCTCCTTCTTTTTACCCATATCTGTTAAAAATTCGCTCATGTAATCCTCCGTTATAATTTTGAATGTATTAATGTAGTACTTTTGTACTGATTTCTCTGCCAAACGATATACACTTTTGTAAACTTTCTTCATCAGGATTCCACAAACACCGCAGCCCCTCATGTACTATCTCAAAACCTGCTTTTTTTAATAACTCATTCATCTTTTGGACTGATTCACCACTCCAACCGTAACAGCCAAATGCGGCAGCTTTTTTATCCTTAAAACGTAATCCTTCAATTTCTTCAAGAATTCCTGCAATGGCTACCATAATTCCTTTATTGATAGTTGGCGAGCCAAGTAATAAAAGTTTAGATTTAAAATTTCCCAGTCGATTTTTCCAATCCAGTACATATTATTTTTAATTTTAATATTCATCAATGTTATTCCTCAATATATTTTTTACCAAATCTATGCAGCAATTCATGAAGCTCATCATGTGTCCCTTTACCCATGACAACTTCTTCATGCTTTTCAAATGCTTCTAAAAGGTGTTTCTGAACATCAGCAGGGATTCTCCTATCACCTAGAGGAAATAAAATAGTGTTTTCCTTTATAATATGATTTCGCAAAAGATTAATGTATTGTAGAGCATTTTCAACAAAAAAATCAAGGTTTTTATCTAATCCTTCTTCCATAGATTTGATATATTTCCTACCCTCATCATGCTCATATAACATTTGCCCAATGGGCCCATTTTCTTTTGGTATTCCAGCCTTTTCCATCTCAGGGAATAACAATCCTTCTTCTTTTCCATGATGGCACTTGTCAGCAAACAGTTTAAAAAAATTAATTATCTCGTTTACCTCATCAACATTTATACTTTTAGTTCGGTTATACCTCTCAACCATCTTTTCCAGAATTTGCAATCCGTACAGTATGCCTTCATGTTCCTGTATTAAATCCTCACTTGCATAGTTCATGACATATACCTCCATTGAAATACTCTTCCATTATTTATTATGCGGAGGCATCGCTTAGCCTCCGCATAATACATTCATTACTTCTTAATAAATGAACCCCATATACCCTTAATCAGAAACGTTACCAGCAAAAAAGCACCCGCCGTAAAAATCAAATCAGGCCCTATTCTCAGCCACGATGCAGTACGTATGAAATCGCTTGTTGCAATTTCGGGGCTTCGTGCATACCATAGCCCTTTATCAACAGCATGATAAAACTGATAAAAGCCTGAAGGTATAAGGCTTATAACTGTCATTAACACCAATCCACCATTCAAACCCCAGAAGCTCCATTTAAGAAGACTATCGGACCAGGAATCCTTTTTAAAAATGTGCCTGACGGAAAACAACATAAGCGCAATCGCCAGAAGACCATACACCCCAAAAAGAGCAGTATGAGCATGAATTGGCGTTGTGTTTATACCCTGTATATAATACAATACAATTGGAGGATTAATGAGAAAACCAAACACACCAGCTCCAACCAGATTCCAGAATGCAACTGAAATAAAGAAATACAGTGGCCATCTGTACTCATATCCAGGTCCAGCCTTTTCAAGAGTTTTCATATTCATAGCAGCTTCAAACCCAAGTAAAACCAGTGGCACAACTTCCAGGGCTGAAAATACCCCACCCAGTGCCATAATTGGTATAGGGGTACCTGTCCAGTAAAGATGATGGAAAGTACCTATAACCCCACTACCAAGATACAGGAAAATGCTCAAATATACTGTGATATGTGCAAAACGCTGGCTAACTGCTCCAATTCGTGAAAGCACAAATGCTAATGTAACTGTTGCAAAGATTTCAAAAAATCCTTCTACCCATAAATGCACTACCCACCAGCGCCAGTACTCTGCATCAGAAAGATGTGATCCTTTACCATACATAAGCCCTGCCATATAAAAAAGAGGAATGCTTATTGCACTGTATAGTAAAAGATGCGTAAGTCCACCTTTGTCTTTTTCACTTTTTAAAGCAGGTGCAATAGCTCTTAATACAAGAACAAGCCATATAATCATCCCAACAATAAGAAGAAGCTGCCATACTCTTCCAAGTTCAATATATTCATAACCCTGATGGCCAAAGAGAAAACCTTCACCGCCAAAGTACCCCTGTATCGAAAGCCAGCTGCCACCCAGTGTTCCCAGTACCACTACAACCACCGCGGCAAAAAGCGCAATCACCAGTTTTCCCTGATGCTTTGGCTCTTTGCCAACATAAGGCCCAATAAAAAGACCAGTTGCAAGGAAACATGTTGCTATCCAGAAAATGGCAAGCTGAATATGCCAGGTTCGTACCAGTGCATATGGAAGTATTGAAGCAATATTCAATCCAAAAAACTTTGTGCCTTCAACTGTAAAATGCCCTGTTAGTGAACCTGTTGCAATCTGCAAAATAAAAAGAAGCATTGCCACAAAAAAGTATACAACCGTGGCCTTTTGACTTGAAGATGGTGCTGGTTCATCTAACTTTGATAGGGAAGCTGTATAATCCTCCTCTTTCATGTAGCGATTGTAAAAGAACAACACCATTCCCAAAGCCAGAATCAAAAGGACAACACTTACAATAGACCATACGACAGCCTCAGCTACCGGGGTATTGCCAACCAGTGGATCATATGGCCAGTTTGTAGTATAGGTTACAGCCTGCCCTGGTCGATTTGTCCCTGCAGCCCATGCAAGCCACGCAAAGAAACTTGTAACAATATGTCCTTCATGTTCACCGGTAACAATACCTGGCTGCAAACCCATGCGATCATTCCCTTTCATGAAGAGATCCGTATAATACTTCTTGAGATGTTCAAATGCTTCAGCCTGATACGTAGTCAATACCAGCTCATTTTTTAAAGCATCGTATCGATTTTCTTTCATTTCTTTTGTAACCAGAGCCGTTAATTCAGCTTTTTTTACCGCATCAAGTTTATCAAAATTTTCCTGCGAAAACGCTGCTGATTCATCAG
>JARYLT010000154.1 GCA_029907515.1 Spirochaetota bacterium
GGATAATGTGATTGAAAACGAGTATAGTGTATATGCGTTGATGACAGGAATATTTCAGGAGCAGAATGAACGATGGAGTAAGAAAAGTCATTGGAGTAGTAAATAATTTATGTTTCTGGTAGGATTACACACTAAATTGGACTTGACCTTGTCTGAAAAATATTTTAATTTTCTCACATCACTGGGGCATACTAAAATAGTGAATACATCAGATGATTTTTATAAAGCAGTCGATGAGCTGATATTATTAAATGCTTATGATGTTAAAAGAAAAAATAGCAGTATATTTGAATTAAATTATGAGGATAATCTAAAGAAACAGTTAAAAGTATTATTAGATTGTGATTAAAAAGTACTCGTCAAAATAAAACCCTGATGAAGTGTAATATATAATATTTTTCGCACACTTAATTTAAAGAAGAAAGTCATTATACTGAAAAGAAGTAAGTTGCTAACAAACTTTTAATCATAGTAGGGCTTTCATAAATAACAATATTATCTTGATGAGTGAGTTAAAAGTCAAAGAACATTCAGGGGAGTTTGTAATGGAAACAGTAAATAAACCAATGATAGAAATGTATTTAGCTGGAGTATCGGTAAGCCGATAGAGGATATCACTGAAGCTTTAGGGGACACAAAAGTGACTCCAGTAACGATAAGTAATTTGAATATGAAGATCTATGACCAAATAGATAAATGATCAAACAGGAAGCTGAAAGGTAATTATCTGTATGTATATCTTGATGGTATATGGTTAATAAAAAGAGCATTGGAGGAAAAATAATGCCAAATAATCCAATGGAGAGGATACTGAAGAAAGTAGGGTGAGTAACCATAGTGATTGGAGCTTTCCTTGATGATCAGTTAGCCTTAAAGCTAGTTAGTACAATATTCAGGTATGTTATAAATATCAAATGGGGCATTAGTAAATATATAAACATGTACAATTTATATAAATATCAATACAAAAAAAATTTATCTTAACGCAAAGTCAGCCCAGAGAAAAAGGAAAAAAATTTGCTACTACCTAATGGTTCCTAATCAATTAATGTTAGTATATCTTCCTGTTATGTAAACAATGGGTAAATTATGCTTGCAATTGCTAATACTTCTTTGTTATTGCTATGCTGTGATTGATTTAACTTTTGATTTCAAGAATCTGCACTTGGAAACTGTGACAAGGATGAAAAACTTTAAATTATTTTTTATAGAGTGAGAAAAAACCAGTTAAGTAGTTAATATTTTAATCATGAAAATTGCATATATACTATATCATGACATTGCCACAAACAGTGGTGTTACTAAAAAAATCAAAGATCAGGTGGAACAGTGGCGTAAAAATGGCCATGAAGTACAAATTTATGCAATTGTACCAAGAGAAGGATCTTCAATACTTGAAGCAAGACAATATTTAGTTACATCACCTTGGAAAGATAGAATATTTAAAAATTGTGACATATTACATGATTTAGAAAATTTTAATCCTGACATAGTATATTACAGATATGATATCTGGACCAGGACACTATCAAAAATTTTACACAAGTATAACGTTATTACCGAGTTTAACACATTGGATGTTCATGAATTCCTTTTGCTTTTTAAGGAAAGAAGAACAATACGTTCTTTATTGATTTATCTGGCATATAGATTATTGCGAGGCTTAATTTTAAAAAATGTGAAAGGTATTGTAGCAGTAACAAAAGAGATAGCGGATGATTTTTCAGTAGCAAAATATCAAAAGAAAACTGCATATATTCCCAATGGTATTAACTTAAATGAATATCAAACAATTAAAAATCCTGAATATTCACAGTCAAGAATAGGGCTCTTTTTTATGGGTACACCCAATCAACCCTGGCATGGCGTTGATATAATTGAAAAACTTGCTATGTATTTACCCCAATATGATTTTCATATAGCAGGCATGTATAAAGAAAGATTGGTTCCCAATCTCTACTGGCATGGCTATTTACAAAAAGATGATTATATAAAAATTCTTAAACAATGCCATATTTGTGTAGGGACCCTTGCCTTATACAGAAAGAACCTTACTGAAGCATGCCCAATAAAAGTACGTGAATATTTAGCGTATGGGTATCCTACTATTATTGGATATAACGACACATCGTTTCTTAATAGTAATCCAGATTTTTTATTTTATCTCAAACCATCGTTGGATAATATTGATGAAATGGTTAATTTTATAGAAAAGAATAAAAAAAGAGTTGTTCTTCATGATGAAATTAAAACAATTTCTACTGAATATACTGAAAAACAACGATTATTATTTTTTAAAGCGATAGTTAATAATCAATAATGCATTCTGTATATACTCTAACATGTAGCATGTCATTTTATTGTTTTTAAAATTGCAGGGATAAAGAGCAATGAAAATATTTATAATATTCCCCAAAGATTCAGAAGCGTTATTTGATAAAAATAGTAACAGAACATTCGGAGGTGCATCAGTTCAGATGTATAATATTGCAAAAGAATTGTATAAATATAAAGACATAGAAACATTTTCAATTATACCAGATTATACTAACATTGAGTTTGATGATTATGATAAGTTTAATTTGGTTAAGTTGTATAATGAGAAAGATAATGCCATTGTTAAATTTTTTAATTTTATCAAATATACTCTTATTACAAAGCCTGAAGTGATAATTCAACATGGTTTGATGACTGAATCGTGTATTCTTGCATTTATTTGCTGGATTTTGAAAATCAAATTTATTTTTATGTTTGCACATGATGTTGAAGTTAAGGGTTTACGACAAGCAGACCAGTCAAGAGTACTCCTGTTTTTTTTACTCAGGAAGTTTGCATATATTATAATAACACAGAATAAATATCAGCATGATACCCTTATACATGAATATGGATGTGAAAACATAATTATTTATAATGGCTTTGAAATAAAAAAACGAAATATAGTAAAAAATAAAAAAAACTATATTTTATGGGTTGCCCGTTGTGATTCATGGAAACAACCTGAGGTATTCTTACAACTGGCAAAAAATAACCCTGATTTAAAATTTTGTATGATTTGTCCGCAAAGCCAGGATGAAAGTTTCTTTAACAATATTAGGAAACAGGCTTTAATGATAAAGAATGTTACATTTATAAATTTTGTCCCATGTAATGAGATAGATAAATTCTTTGAACATGCTCTAATATTTGTCAATACGTCATTATATGAGGGATTCCCGCAGACTTTTATACAGGCAACAATGAATGGAGTGCCAATAGTAACATTACATGTAAATCCTGAGAACTTTTTAGATACCTTTCAATGTGGGTATTGCTGCAATGGCGATGTAGAATTATTAAATAACAAAATAAAAGAATTAACTGGTGATAGAAAAAAATATAAAATTTTATCTGATAATGCTTATAAATATGCTATTGAAAATCATAATATTGATTTAAATGTAAAGAAAATTATTGGGTTGCTACAATAGTCATACCATTTCTGAATAAATATAATCCTTTAAAAATAAGAATTAAAAAATCTTTCACATGAATAACTATAAAATGTTCTTTTATTAAAGAATGGAATAAGTGAACAGATTCGTTTAATCAAACCACAAAAATGACAACCAAATCCAAAATCTTTAAAGACACTTTAATAGTAAATTCAGCCTCTCTTGTGGAGAAGGTATTATTTTTCTTCCTTAATATACTTATAGCCCGCTATCTTACAGTAGAACATTTTGGTGAATATTCAACAGCTTTAAGCTATGCCACATTTTTTTCCCTCATGACAGACATAGGAATAAATGTAACACTGATAAGGGCGCTGAATCTTGAAAAAGAATATGAAAATGAACATTTTACCAATGCCTTTTATCTGAAATTGAGTTTATCTGTAACCATGTATATAGTTATGGCAATATCTTTGCTGTTAACAGGATACAACAGGGATGTGATAAACCTGACGCTGATACTGGGGCTGGTGCGCATTGGCAATGAGTTTATGAAAACATACTATGCACTTTATGAGGCAAAGCAGCAATTTTTATTTCCATCAGTTGTTAATTCCCTCTATGTTGTATTTTTTTTCTTAGGGGTTATTGCTGTTATTTTGTTTCAGGGCAACTACTATCATCTATGCCTGGTAAGGCTGGTGGTAGTTTATCTTTTTATTGCATTGCTTACTGTACATATTTTCAAGAAAGTAAAATTCAGGCTTAAGACACCTCTATTTATTACATTCATAAAAAGTGCAATACCATTTTCAACAATTGCGGTACTTACTAACCTGACATTCAAAATTAACGCAGTTATAATATCATTAATGATTGGTACAACACAGGTTGGATTTTTTAGTAACAGCATTTTATTTGTCGATACACTTGCCATAATTCCTGATAATCTCAAAAAAATACTTATGCCGGGACTTTACAGTGCTTTAGAAAAAAAGGATGTATCCAAATTCCAGTTTTCCTTTGATATTTTGAGCAAATATTTTGGAATTGTTTCATTTTATCTTATGCTTGTATTATTTTTGTATGCTGAAACTATTATAACAACGGTATTTGGAAACAAGTATTTTAATTCAGCAATTCTATTACAGATTATTGCATTTTCACTTCCTTTTGTATTTAATGTAGCATCAATTATATTGGTGGGTAAGGACAGGCAAAGTGTTCTTTCCCGGATAATGCTGGTATCAACAATAGTAAATATTGCGGCAAATATTATTCTTATTAAAATTTTAAATATAAAGGGTGCTGCGGTTGCAGTCACTATTACATATGCAAACGTTTTTTTCATGAGCCACTATTACTTAAGAAAGCTTGAATCAATTAAAATGGTTCCCGCATTTAAAAAATATGTTATTATAGGGGCGATAGTTTTTGTTACATGTTTACTCTATGAGTTCTTAAATGTTAAACAGGTATCACTCTATGTATCATTCTTACTTATAAGTCTTATGTATGGATTACTTACAGTAGGATGTATTATGAATAAGGATGATATTCGTATTATACAGGAGATGCTGGGTGTGAAAAAATGAAGATTGTTCAATTATTTTTGGTTGTTCCTTTTATGTGCTGATGCATCTTCTTGATTGTGTGGTTGTATTGCGATAGTTATTAATCATGTAGACATACAATCTGAGCTAAGCAAAGAATTTCAAATATGAAACGGCAAGATTATTCGTCTCGATTCCATCAGGACTTGCGATGGTTGCAGTTGCATGTCACTGCGAACGAAGTGAAGCAGTCTCAGATAGGCAGCTGGAGATTACTTCGTCCCGATTGTATCAGGATTCAGAGTTACATCAGGGTGTGCATGTCATCGTATATTGGTTATTACTTGATATAAATTCTTTTTTAGTTATATTTACTGAAGAAAGGATATAGGGAAGG
>JARYLT010000155.1 GCA_029907515.1 Spirochaetota bacterium
GTGCGCCGTGTCACAGGAAAAGAATTTTCTGTAAGGGAAGGAGAACGAAGGCCAGGTGATCCTGCTATTCTGGTTGCATCTTCACAGAAAGCAAAGGAAAAGTTACACTGGAAGCCAGTGTACACTGATATAGATAGCATTGTTGCAACTGCATGGAAGTGGGAATCGCAGAGGAAGCGAAAAGGGTATTGACGAGTGTACTAAAAAATTAGTGCAAAATCGTTGACATACATACATATGTCTTACTAATTAGCCATTAATACAATAAATACATAATAATCCAAGAGGTCAATGATGCTTGATAGCCTATTTAATCCAAAATCAGTTGCTGTTGTTGGTGCTTCAGAAATACCTTTTAAATGGGGCACGTATATTTCAAGTAATATTCTTGATGGCAAATTTCAAGGACGATACTATCCGGTAAATCCCAACATACCGGAGGTCTTTGGATTTAAAACATATCCTTCGATACGTGAAATCCCAGAAGCTGTTGATCTGGTCTTTATTACAACACCTGCAAAAACAGTTATGCAGATTTTACAGGATTGTATAGCAAAAGGAATTAAAAACATTGTAATGATTACTTCAGGGTTCAGTGAAACTGGCGCTGAAGGCACTCAGATGGAAAAAGAAATTATCAAGCTGGCAAAACATCATGGCTTGAATATTGTTGGACCAAATACAATGGGTATTGTCAATACTCACTGTTCTCTTTATGCTACCGGAGCTATCACCCGTCCAAAACCCGGTGGAATTTCAATTATTGCTCAAAGTGGCAATTTAGGCTATCAGATTATGGAATGGGCAGAAAGTGAAGATATTGGAATAGCTAAATTCGTTGGGTCCGGTAATGAAGCTGTATTAAAAATTGAGGATTACCTTAAATATTTTAATATCGATAGTCAAACAAAAGTCATACTCATGTATGTAGAAGGTGTTGATGATGGTAGAGTATTTGTTGAAATAGCTAAGGAAACTTCACTCCATAAACCAATCATTGCTCTCAAAGCGGGAAGAACCGAAATTGGAAGTAAAGCTGCAGCATCCCATACTGGCGCAATGGCAGGTTCATTTTCCATCTTTAAAGGTGTTATACAGCAAACAGGAATAGTATTAGCTGAATCGCCCCGCGAATTATTAACACTTTCCGCAGCATTTGATTCATTTCCTTTGCCCAGAGGTAATAGAATTGGCATCATCACGTTAGGTGGTGGATGGGGCGTTGTTACTGCGGATGAATGTGCTGAGCGAGGTCTTATTATTCCCCACTTGCCTCAATCAATTAAGGATGAACTTGATAAACGGCTACCTCCATTCTGGAGTAGAGAAAATCCTGTGGATTTAGTCGGCCAGCCTGATTTTCAGTTATTCAAAGATGCAGTTGAGCTTATGGTGGCCCATGAGGATTTTGATGCAGTGATAGTACTGGGCATTGTTGGCTCAAAAGTTTTTGCTTATCGTGCAGCAGAAGCAGTATACAATTTAGGAAAAATGGAAAAAAGTGTTTTTGATGATTTTAAAAAATTATTATATATACATCAAAAGGAATTTCTTGACAGATTAATAGAGTTAATGAATCGGTATAAAAAGCCCATTTTACCTGTTTCATTGTCAAAGATGCCAGGCGATGAAACAGTTCACTCTGATGGCGGTAATTATAAAGTGGTTATTTATGATTCTCCTGAAGAGGCAGTGTTATGTTTATCAAAAATGTATCAATATTACAATTATGTAGAGAAGAGGAGTAGGGTATATGCGTGAGATTTTAGAGCGTGCAATTGCTAATAAACAGAAAGCATTATCCGAGTTTGACTCAAAAAGTGTTATTAAGATAGCAGGTATTCCTGTTTCAAGAAACTATCTTGCAAAAAGTCGTGAAGAAGCCATTGCATTTGCACAGGAGTTAGGATTTCCTGTTGTGTTAAAAGGGTGTTCCGATACATTAACACATAAAACCGAACTGGGAATGGTAAAATTAAAATTAAAAACTGAAGAAGAGGTGGCACGGGCATATGACGAAATTACCGGGAAAGGTGTTCCTTTAGATGGAGTTCTGGTACAGGAATGGCTTGATGGTGACAACCGTGAATTTGTTTTAGGAACCATTCGCGATCCACAGTTTGGTCCCTGTGTTATGTTTGGATTGGGTGGAGTGTTCACTGAGGCCCTGCAGGATGTATCATTCAGAGTTGCACCAATTACCGAACTTGATGCCTATGAAATGATGGATGAACTCCGCACAAAAAAATTATTAGGACCTTTCAGGGGTTCTCCAGCTGTTGACAGGGAATCACTGGCAAAGGCGCTGGTAGGGTTAAGTGAACTTGTCAGCAAATATGAAGAAATTGCCGAAGTTGATATAAATCCTGTTATTATTGATGGCAATAAACCAGTTGCTGTTGATGCATTGATTGTGTTGAAGTCATAAAAAAAATAATTGCTATTACAAATATATACAGGTATTATTTAACCGGGATTGTTTGATATTGAATTTATAGTAAGAGGATTGTATTATGAAATTGCGTCCTGCGTATAAAAAGATAGGTATGCTTTTTTCCGGAGGTCCGGCCCCAAGCGCCAATACAGTTATATCATCAGTTGCATTGAATTTTTTGGATAACGGTATACCCGTAATTGGATTTTACAGGGGCTATGAATTTTTGCAGGATTTTAACATTAATTATCCAAAAATAAAGAAAGGTGTCCACTACGAGGAGCTGGATTACAATATTACTCATGTCCGCAACGAAAGAGGTATATACCTTAAAACTTCTCGTGCAAATCCTGGAAAAGATATAAAGACGCTTGACGATTTGCAAAATGCTGAGAAAAATAAAAAGCTAAAAAATATACTGGATGCATTTGAATACTTGAAAATAGGTGCGCTGATATCCATTGGTGGTGATGATACGTTAAAGACAGCAAACTTCCTTAATCTTATGGGTTATCCTGTTATCCATATACCTAAAACCATTGATAATGACTATTATGGAATACCATGGACATTTGGATACTGGACTGCAGTGGATACTGCACAGAAGATGATGTTAAACCTGAAAGCTGATGCTCAGGCAACCGATAGCTTTTTTATTGTTGAGCTTATGGGGCGCAAAGCAGGCTGGATTACCTATGCTGCGGGTATAGCAGCGGAGGCAATTATGATGGTTGCAGCTGAGGATATTGATGAGGATGTGCTTGATATAGAGGTGCTTGTAGAAAAGATAACCAACGTTATACTGGCACGTGAAAACAATCGCCGCCCTTACGGGGTCATTGCAGTTTCAGAAGGAATTGTAGATAAGTTGCCTGATGAATACAAGCCAAAACACACTGACAAACATGGTAATATATTATACCGTGAAGCAAAAATTGGGGAGATACTGGCTGAGCATGTGAAAAAGCGTTACCAGGAAAAAACAGGCATGGAAGTAAAGATTGTTGCCAAACAAATTGGTTATGAAACACGCTCTGCTCCACCAATAAGCTTTGATGTGGTACTGGGAGCTATGTTAGGCTATGGTGCGTATAAATTTTACAGTGAAAATATGTTTGGCGTCATGGTTTCCGTTACTGATAATTTTGATCTTAAGGCTGTTCCGTTCAGCGAGCTTATAGATCCAGACACTCTGAAAACGCGACTTCGTGACGTGCCCAAAGGGAGTGATTTCTATACGTTGAAAGAACGGTTGTCGTATCGCAAATCATGGGAATAATACATGGGCGATAGTTCAACGCATTGTATCTACTGTGAAATAATAATCATATCTATCGCACGTCTTTGCGTTTAAATACAATGGTAGAAATTAATTAAAGGTAATTATACACACACATGCACAAAATAACTACATATACAAACCTTCTAATAGTAATTCTATTGATAGTAATTATTTCCTGGTTTTATTCATGTACAAAGGAACCGGTTGATGATGCAGCAATGATAGCCATACGCTATCTCACAACTACTGATGAAAAACAATTATTGACCTATTTGAACAATGCATCACAAAGGAAAATTGAGAACATGAAAAAAACTTATGGAAGTGTATACCCGTTTATCTGGGTTCACCATGATACAGATGCAACGTGGGAAGTTGTTAAAGTTGAAAAAACAGACAATTATGCAACCGTAACATTGCAGTGTATAAAACATAAAAAACAAAATGCAATCGGTCTTGAGGTTGTTCATACATTGGTAAAAGAGGATGGGAAATGGAAAATAGATATCAGTGATGAATTGCCATCACGCTAACATTACACTAATGATAAGCACATATTCAGTATAATATCGTTACACAATTCCTGAACTTCATAATTATCCGGATCCTTCTTAAGAAGGTCAAGACATGAAATGTAAGCCATAAAAATATCACCACGCTCAAAATACACATTGATAAGGTTTATATGTGCTTCAATAAAGAAAGGGTCGACATTGATTGCACGTGTATAAAAGTATATTGCTTTATCATAATCATATTCTTCAAAATAAACGGTTGCTAAATTTGATAAAATAAAAACATTTTCTGGAAATTTTTTTAACGCAAATAGTAAAAAATTTTTAGAAAATTTTAATTTTCCCATTTCACAAAGTGTCAGGCCTAACCCATTGAGTATTTCGGGGTGGTTGCCAATTAAACGATATCCTAAGGCAAAAAGCCTGAATGCTTTTCTGAAATTACCCTTTTCAATTGCATCGTAGCCATATTCAATTAATGTTTCACAATCAAAGGAATGATCCTGATGTAAGAGTGTATACAATTTATTTCTGTAGAAAGCTTTGTCTCGCATAGGCATTAATCAAGATTTTTATAATATCATGTTGAAGTAAATCCTATGATAGTATGGCCAATTCTGTCAATAGTATTTGAAATAAATTTTTTCATTTATCAGATAAAATAAATAAGAACTTGTTTCAGATTGTATTGGAGTGGATGTTAAATAATTATCCATATTGTTCATTATAAATGGGTTAATGAAATATCACATTGTGCAATACCCCTTACAGGATATTAATTTTATTAAAAAACTTTATTGCAAAAATAAATATAATGCTAGATATGGTGTACTAAAAGGTAATGTCCCATAGAGTGTGTAAAAATGCTTGTAAAGAAGCATTGTACTCCTACCAGATAATAAAGAATTTAG
>JARYLT010000156.1 GCA_029907515.1 Spirochaetota bacterium
AGAGATGAAACTTGTCATGGTGAAAAGCCTTTTTGATAAAACCAAGATTATCTTCTATTTCGTGGCTGATGGGCGTATTGACTTCAGGGAACTGGTGCGGGATTTAGCTGCGGTGTTCAGGACACGCATTGAGATGCGCCAGATTGGCGTGCGTGATGAAGCGCGCATGTGCGGAGGATACGGAACCTGTGGCAGGCAGCTTTGCTGTGTTAACCTGAAAGAAGAATTTGAACCGGTTTCCATCAAAATGGCAAAAGACCAGAATATGAATTTGCACTCGCTGAAAATTTCCGGCATGTGTGGAAGATTACTATGCTGCCTTGGATATGAATACCATATTTATCGTGAGATTAATGAATCACTACCAAGCCCGGGTTTTCAGTTTATCGTCAATAACATCCCATTTATGGTGGAAGCAATCGACAGCTTAAAAGAATCATTGATACTGAGGCATGACTCCAATACTGTTGCCATTCACAGGGATGAAATTAGTAATGTGAATGGAACATTTGTGTTGAGCGATGCAGCAATTGAAAAATTAAAACATTCACTGGAAGTTGTTACTGAAGAGGTATAATCAATGGAAAAGCGCTTTTATGTTACCACGCCCATTTACTACGTTAATGCTGAACCACATATAGGCCATGCCTATACCACCATTGTGGCTGATTTTGTTAATCGCCTGTATAAAATGCGTGGTTATGAAACCTTCTTTTTAACCGGCACTGATGAACATGGCGACAAGATAGTCAAAGCTGCCATGCAGAACAATGCCAACCCGCAGGAATACACTGATAAAATAAGTGCCATCTTCAAGAAACAGTGGCAGTCAATGGGCCTGGAGTTTAACGATTTTATCCGCACAACCGAAGAGCGCCATAAAAAAGTGGTACAGTATGTGTTGCAAAAAGTGTATGATAATGGCGATATCTACTTTGGAAGCTACGGTGGTTTTTACTGCTTTGGCTGTGAGCGCTATTTTACCGAAAAAGAGATGGTTGATGGCAAATGCCCTGACCATCAAAAACCTCTGGAATTCATTAAAGAAGACAATTACTTTTTTAAGATGAGCAAATATCAGCAATGGCTGATTGATTATATTAATGAACATCCCGACTTTATACGGCCCGAGCGCTATAAAAATGAAGTACTTGCTATGCTTGAAGGTGAGGCGCTTGAGGATTTATGCATTTCTCGCCCCAGGGTCAGACTTTCCTGGGGCATACCGCTACCCTTTGATAACAACTTTGTAACGTATGTGTGGTTTGACGCGCTCATTAATTATATCAGCGCTATTGGATATCCCGATAGTAACCTGTTTAAAAAATTCTGGCCTGTATCCAATCATATTATTGCAAAGGATATTGTTAAACCACATGGTGTTTTCTGGCCAACGATGCTGAAAGCTGCAGGCATTGAGCCGTATCAACACCTCAATGTCCATGGCTACTGGAATATGGAAGCTGCAAAAATGTCAAAGTCATTGGGCAACGTGGTAACACCATCACAGCTATTAGAAAAATATGGCAACGATGAAATCCGGTATTTCTTTTTACGGGAGATGACATTTGGGCTTGATGCTAAATTTTCAGAAGAGGCGATAGTTAATCGTATTAACTATGACCTTGCAAATGATTTAGGTAATTTAATAAACCGAACCTTTAATATGGTGAACAAGTACTGCGATGCTAAAGTACCATCATTTCATGACGACAGTCCCGCAGGAAAAACAGACATGCAGAAGGCACTTGATGATGCCATGAACCACTATTTTGATTATATTGATGCCTTCCAGTTTAATCTGGCGCTTGAGCGCCTGTGGGATTTTATACGCTACTGCAATAAATACATTGATGAACACAAACCATGGCAGTTAGCCAAAGAGGGCAATACCAGGCAGCTTCAGTCACTTCTGAGAAACCTGTTAGAAGGAATCTATGCAATTGCATACCTCCTTGCACCGGTGTGCATCACCAAATCGCCTGTCATCATTAATGCACTTAAGGCTCCCGTACAGTATCCGGTTGAACAACTTGTAAAGCTATCAGCACTTACTGAAGGAAGCATAATTGATAACCCGGGAATTCTGTTCCCGCGATTAGAAAAAGAAAATGACAAAGCACCACAAAAAACTAAAAAAGAGGAAAAACCAATGGAAGAATCGGAAGGCCTTATTGACATCAAGGATTTTATGAAAGTTGAACTCCGTATTGCAAAGGTATTACAGGCACAGGCGGTAGAAGGATCAAGTAAACTCATTGAGTTGCAGATTGATACCGGCAAGGATACTCGCACCATTGTTGCGGGGCTTGCACCTCATTATACTCCTGAATATCTTGTTGGGAAAAAGATCATTGTTGTGGCAAATCTTAAACCAGCCACATTGTTTAAACGAACATCACACGGGATGCTTCTGGCAGCAAAATTGTCAAAAGATGACAAACCTATTCTGATTGAAGTTAATGATACGGTGCCGGTTGGTGCAGTACTCAGTTAATACACCATGAGGCTTTATGAAGATTGGATTAATATCCGATACACACAATGATATAGAAATGGTTCAGAAGGCAATTGCTATATTCAAAGAGCGCAATATATCCGTTATTATCCATGCTGGTGACCTCACTTCATCAAAAATTATTTCTCTGTTTAAAGGCTTTGATGGCAGATTTGTGCTGGGTAACTGCGATATTGATGTTGAAGAAATAAATACAACCGCAGCAGAATGCGGATTTGGATGCGTTGAACATTCATGTCAGTTCACGCTTGATGGCAAGCATTTCATGGTATTTCATGGTAACAATGTTCCCATGTTCAGGGAAGCTGTTAACAGTGGTACATACGATTACATCATCAAAGGACATACCCATATCTTTGAAAATTATGTCAGCGGAAAAACACGTATTATCAATCCAGGGTCACTCTACCGCGGCGAGGAACATACTGTTGCCATTCTTGATACTGAAACTGATAAAGTGGAAAAAATTCGTATAGATATAGAAGAATAACTACCTGTCACCTTTTATAAGACTTACAATGCGTTCAAAATCATCAAGCGAATAAAAACTTATTTCAATACGACCCTTCCCCCCTGAATGCCGTATTTCAACACGAGTACCTAAATATGAGATAAGCTCTTCTTCCAGTTTCCGTATATGTGCATCCTTTGCTTTCTTTTTCTTTTTGCCAGGGGATTTTGGCACCTCGGCTATTGCTTTTTCTACGTCACGCACTGAAAGCCCCTGATGGATTATCCTGTCAAATAATGCCTCCTGCTCATCACCAGAAACACCTAAAAGCAGTTTTGCATGCCCAACATTAATCCTCCCATCCTGCAATGCTTCCTGCATGTGCTCAGGAAGATTAAGCAAGCGCATGATATTGGCAACCGTTGCCCTATCTTTGCCCACACGATCAGCTATTTCTGATTGCTTGAGTTTGAAGCGTGTTGCAAGCATTTTATATGCTTTTGCTTCTTCTATGGGGTCTAAGTTGGTGCGTTGAATGTTCTCTATGAGGGCCAGTGTCAGATTCTGCTCTTCGGTTGTGTTCATGACAATGGCTTTGATGGTTGGCTTTCCCAATAACTTGCATGCTCGCCACCTGCGTTCACCGGCTACAATAAAATATTCCTCACCCTGCTTACGCACAATAATTGGCTGCAGCAACCCCACATGCTGAATGGATTGTGCAAGCCCCGCTATCTCTGCTGCATCAAAATGGACACGTGGCTGATCAGGATTTGGCATTATTGCATTGATAGGAATATCTACAATACGTTCTTTATCCTGTAGCAGAACCTTTTCAAAATCACTCACCGGTGTTGGTGACGTGGTGATGATTGCTCCCAATCCTTTACCTAAAACTTTTTTTGCCATTGTCTGCTCCTGTCAGGTATCCTGTGAGCTATCGCACATTCTGAATTAGTTCATGTGCCAGTTGCTCATAGCTCATGCTGCCACTGGAAGTCCTGTCATAAAGATTGATGGGCTTGCCAAACGACGGTGCCTCAGAAAGCCGCACATTGCGTGGGATTATTGCTGAAAAGACTTTATTCTTAAAAAATTGTTTTACATCAGAAACCACCTGCTGCGAAAGATTGGTTCGCGGGTCATACATGGTCAGTAGCACCCCTTCAATTTCAAGCTTTGGATTGAGTGTATCCTGTACCATGGAAATAATTTTCAAAAGCTGGCTTAAACCCTCAAGTGCATAATATTCACACTGCAGTGGAATAATAACCGAATCTGATGCAACCAGGCTATTTAACGTGAGTATTCCTAATGATGGTGGACAGTCGATAAGTATAAAATCAAATGTATCGCGTACCTTTTCCAGCGCCCTTTTCAATAAATACTCTTTATCCTCCATATCCATGAGTTCAACTTGAGCCCCGGCTAAATGCATATTGGATGGAACTATATAAAGATTTTCGATAGTTGTCCTGAAGATTGCTTCCTGTACGGGAATGGTACCCAGCAATACCTCATACACTGTTGTTTCCATTTCCTCAACATTGACACCTAAGCCAAATCCCGCGTTTGCCTGGGGGTCAATATCTACAACCAGAACCTGTTTACCCTTTTCTGCTAAAAATGCAGCTAAATTGACAGCGGTTGTTGTTTTGCCAACCCCTCCTTTCTGGTTGGAAATGGATATAATTTTACCCATTGATAGCTCCCTTTGAAAAATTTTCCCAATATGTACAGGCTAAAACCTGTAACAATCACTACATATGGCTAAGCAAAATAGTGATATGGGGCTGTCCCAAAAGAGGTCGTTGAGTAAATTTTGCAAACATTATATCGTAATACTCGCTCATTTCGATACAA
>JARYLT010000157.1 GCA_029907515.1 Spirochaetota bacterium
CTGAGAGGGTAGCAAAGTTTATGCGGTATGAGGAGTATTACCGAAAGAAGTATTCCATGATACTTGGGTGGGTGTAAAAGAAAAAAGGGTCAGAGCTCTATCAGCCCTTATTAGTAATCACCATACTATTACCGACTTATACTTATTAGTTTTAACAACAATATCCCCGGTTGACGGTGTATATTGAACAAGGTTACAATTAATAAGCTGTTTATGCTGTTTGGGGATTCGTGCCCGTATGTAAAAATTATGCCCTGCTCCGCCGGGAGTATATATTTCAATACTATTTCCCCTAACTTTGAAATTAACAGCAGAAGAATTATATACAACAAACTCATAAAAAGCATCCTTTACAGTCATCCACCGTATCCATGGGTAATTTTGCTTTAATGAACCAAATTCTTTTTCAAAGTTGCTTTTTAACCACAACCACCCTTCATAAGATTTTGAACGCATTTCATCAAAGACATCATCAGGATGGATAAAGTGGCTTATAACTCCAAAGTTATGAAAAGCATCATAGAGCGCAAATTTATCAAAGTCCTGGAAATAATATCCTGATGTAATACGTGGTATTTGGTAAAACCTGTTATCAGGTGTCCAGTCAAACTCCTGTTCAACTTCACCGCTTTTTGCAACATACAATGTTGATACAACGCGTATACTGGGAAAAACTTCCCCCAGTGCTTGTAGGCCTGTTGCATCAATAATGTTATGTGGTGCTACATAGGTGAATGGTAAAGCACTTTCTCCATATAATGCAATCCATTCATTTTTTGCTACTGTTAAAGCCTGTATCATTGTTTTCTTATCAGGCCATGGTACCGAATCATACTCCGCTGGTTTTGTTAATGTTAATGACATGTGATTATACCCATGTAGTCCCAGTTCAAAACCATTCTCAAGCGCAGCTATACCCATTCTGGCGCTCAAACCATTTTGTGAAAGATAAAAATCCCTTACTGAAAATCCAGCTACATCCGCTCTGGTATCCCTGTTATAATTGAATATTAAAAAACTTGAATAAACAAACCCAAACTGCTTTTGCCATGCAAGTATGTCTTTAAACCAAACATCAGAAATAAATAGGGTGTCTGTTTCTTCAGGTAGTTTCTTTAATTTTTCAATAATTTCTTCAAGCTTCTTGCGGTTGAATTTGTCCTTTTCATTTTGTAACAGGTCACTGTAATATTTGATCCTGTATGGCTTATATGCAACATTCCACCATGGTGCAGGGAAATCATCTATCATGATTAAACCAACGTTTACCATCCCTGTTGCAAACACATCTGCAATTTTATAAATGCTCTGAACAATCATCCCGCGAGTCAATTTTGATTCATCCAGTAAATTGGTATTCCAGTACAGTATTTTGCCTTTCTTTATTGTTCGTTCCCAAACTACAGGATATTTATCTGCATCAAATAATGTATTAACCGTCCCTAAAACTTTTACATCATTTTCCAGAACTGCCCTACGCACATTACATATTATATCATCACCAGGTACATTTACCCCATTTAAAAACAATGATGTATGTAACGTAAAACCCTGTTTAAAATATTCTTCTTTTTTAGTATATTCTTTAATTCCTAAAAACTTATTGAATTCATTATCCGGTTCAACATAATTTAAAAATATACATTTCCCACCGTTTTCAACATAGCCTTTTAATAACTCATAAGGGATGGCTTCTTTTGTTTTAGTAGCTATCACAATAGCCTCATATTCAGATAAATCCTTGGCTACCAGCTTTTTAAGCTCATCTTTTATATATATATCATAGCGGATTTTGGCATATTTAAAAGCATACGATATATTATTAAGTATTACATTAGCTCTATCAATATCACCAATCATTACACCAACATTGAGATAGCCATCGTCATAGAACAATGCCTCCTTAATAAAAGCAGACGTGTTGAGCATTAATTTGCTACCTCTAACAACATAGTTTTCTAAAGCAAATGCTCCTGTTCTGGATATAACAATAACACTTGATTTGCCATCGCCAGCCTGAGGTGGTGCGTCAGTGCGTTGAAGCTGCAGATATGTTTTGACATCTTCACGCAATGGGATAATTTGCTGATAGTGCAATGATTTTGTTACATCCTGCTTTTCATCTTTCTCTACTATTGCACTGTCTTTATATATAATCTTTATGTTGTTAGGATTATTAGTCCAGAAACCCTGGAAGTAAATCCCTATCTTTGTAAACAGAGGGCGTATATAGGGTAGTAAATCCCATTTTGTTTCATTACCATCCTTATAGCCATACGCACCATATGAATTGGTAATAATAATTTTTATCCCTTTATCTGCTGCATCAATCATGAACTTTGCATAGTTTATGCCTATGTCCTTACTTGCTACAACTCCGCTATTATACCAGGTAACTATCGCCCTGATATCTTCAAGATTACTTAATGATGAAAAACCTTTATCAAAATCATGATATTGAACTCTCAATCCGTTTGATGTTATATCCTTTTCAAAAAACCACTTTAACGGATTACTATCATCTGTATATCCTTCTGACGATTTATAGATACACAACACGGTGAGTCCCTTTGCTTTCGCAAAAGAACTTACGGTGCATACTATCACAATGCAGAAAGACGCTGCTACTAAAACTATGGTTTTAATAAAGCTCGATTTCATAGCGCATATCCCATTTTGAAGGTTTATCTTTAAGGTACTGTAATTCTGCTCCTGCGCCAACCGTTTTTATTTCTGCTGCAAGATTTTTTAGTCTGTCAGCTATTACTGCAGCCTGTTGTTGCGATAAAGACATATTGGATTGTTTGCTCCCAGTAGCATCGGTATAGGCAACTATGTTAATCCGTGTAAAGCCACCCATTTTTGCCAGTTTACCTGCAAGTTGATCAAGTATCAGAACTCCATTGACTGTGAGTTCATCACTTCGACCTTTAAATATTGTATTCTGGTTAAACATATATATAACCCGTTTACCTTTATCCTGCTTTACCAGAAACCCTACCATAAAAGGAACTTTTTTTGATACTGCAGTATTGCCGGCGTCATCAGTTACTTCCATCTGCGTATAGAGTTGCATATTGTAAACAGCTGGATTGCCTGCATCATCTGTTCCATCCCATGAAATAACTTTAGGCGGTATCCCGGCTCCATTAATTACCTTCACCACAGCACCATCATCGCGCATAAATCGAATCTGCCACTGGGAAACATCTCCATCAACTGACGGAGTAATGCGCAATGGTGTCTGCAGCGGTATAATTTCATTTGGGTCCACTTTTATATCAACAGATACTCGTGTAACCACGGTAACAGTGGTAGCAGGCGACTTAACGACAATTCCATCATCATATTTTATGGTTAGTGCAACGGAATATTCACCATCAGGTACTGTTTTTAGATTATCATCCAATCCATCCCACAAAACATCATACGGGATAAAGTCATTACCTCTAATTGTTTTAACAGTTTTATTCTTACTGCTTATAGAAATAAACCAGTTTGCAACATTCTTCTTGTCTGTTGCCTGTATAATAAAACTTACCGTATCTTTAATCTTATCACCATTTGGTGAAAATTTTGGATATGATGGAGTCAGAGCAACAGCTCGTTTTGCTGCAGAAAGTACAATCTCCTGCTTTTTAGAACTGAACCTCTCGCCAGCAGAATTCTGTATAGTAAGTTGAACATAGTATTTGCCTTCAGGAGCCAGCACATTGTTTCTGGCTGTACCATCCCATCTGAATGTTCCCGGCACCACACCAGTTAAACTGTATTCCTGAATTTTTTCGCCCTTTTCATTATAAATTTCAATCCACCACTGCTGTATACCTTTTTCATCAAATGCAGTTAAACTCAACGTTGCAAAATCATCTTTGCCATCTCCGTCAGGCGTAATAAGCGTTGGATTAACTGAAACAAATAGTACCGGTTTGCCACCGGAACCTTTTGGGCTATATATGCTGAAAAATTTACCTGTTGCTCCAAACTTCAGGTCATGTGAAATATATGTGTTCTTTTTTGTAGAATTGGGTAGAGTGACATGTGAATACATATACTCGGCAAACACATTAAGCTTATCCCAATTTTGAGAAACGGAAATACCAGGCAACAGTGTTGTTTGTTCAAGAGAATTATACAGGTACTGGAAGAATAATGAATATACAAGACCTCCACCAAACAGATTGTCTTTTTGCTGTGAAACTTTAACCATTGGTCCATAATACGAAACTCCTTGCGGTGCCCAGTATGGAACAAGGAGAATATCTCCAGAAGAATACTGGCTGAATTTTGTATCCTCATAAGAATAAATACCTGCAATATCAAAAAACATGTTCCACTGCGGTATACGATATACTCGTACTGTAAGCTGGTTAAAGCTCGACAGTCGCGTATTTGAATCTGACATCATTCGGTACTGCAGACTATTATACCAGAAAAGTCTTTTGCTTAATGGAAAATCATACTCAGAGAAATTAATATCAAGCAAACCCTCTATCATATTATAGGAAATTGCATCCCTGAACTTCATCTTCAATGATTGTGATAAATCATTCTCATCATCATGACTATATGCCACTTTTACGGTGATACCTGTTCCAGGAGGCATCCACCAGAACCCAGCCCCATAGGATAAGGAAACATAACTCAGTGATGTATCATATAAAGGATTACTGTAGTCTACCGTACCCGAATACATGGTACCGCCCAGATGTGCAAAAAGCCGCATATATACGAACCTGAAGGGAACAGCAATTTCAGCAAATGCTTTATGCATTGTCACATTGCCATCTGAAGGGTAGAAAAGCTGCCCCGTTGTTGCT
>JARYLT010000158.1 GCA_029907515.1 Spirochaetota bacterium
TTAAGAAATATAACCTGGATTGTATAGGATGTAAGGGAGCAGATGAAGATACTATACGAATAGTGGCAACAAATTATGGGCTTGATGTACAGCAGTTTGTTAAGGAACTCAATGAAGCCATTAAAGAGGCTAAGAATTAGTGTATGGCATCACAGCACACAATGCGTGTTATTGGTGGCAGCTTCAAGGGGCGCATTATTCCGTTTGAAAAAAAGCTAAAAGGAGCCGAAGCTACCAGTCAACGTTTTAAAAAAGCGTTATTTTCAATACTGGGTGAGGATTTAACGGGCAAAAATTTTCTGGACTTGTATTCTGGTACCGGCCAGATAGGGCTGGAAGCATTAAGCAGGGGTGCTTCACTGGTTGTGTTTAATGATAGCGATAGAAACCGCTACCAGTTTGTTAAGGATATTGTTCACACGTGGGAATTGTCCGGAAGGTCACTGCATTACAACATTGATGCAACCAGATGTATATCACTATGTGGTGAACGGGGTGTTGTATTTGATGTTGTGTTTTGTGATCCACCATTTGAAAAAATAGCCAGTATCCCTGCAGTGTATAGCAACATATTGCAGGCAATATCTGATAGTAGCATTATAAATGAAGATTCGGTAATTCTTGTGCAGCATTATCATACTAACATAATGCCTGATAGCATTGGAAGGTTAATAAAAAAAGATACGCGAAAATATGGCACAAATTCATTGAGTATATATACCGTAGTATTATAAGTAAGAGGGGTACAGACAGCATACGCACGCTATGCAAACACAATGTATTGTGTCTGTACAGCGTTGTGAGGAAAGTCCGGACACCGCAGGGCAGGATGCCGGGTAACACCCGGGCGCCGCAAGGCGATGGAAAGTGCAGCAGAAAACATACCGCCCCGTCAGGGGTAAGGGTGAAAAGGCGAGGTAAGAGCTCACCGCATCTGCAGTAATGCAGGTGGCAGTGCAAACCCCATCCGGTGCAAGGCCAAATAGGCAACCGCTACTAAAGTGGCCCGCTTGAGGTTGCGGGTAGGCCGCGTGGACATGCATGGCAACATGCATGCAAGATTGATGGCTGTCAAAACAGAATCCGGCTTATGGACCCCTCTTTATTTTTTTTGCTATTATCAACTGCCATGCCCTGTCAGAAAGTTGGTAAACTCGAGGTGTGTTGAAACCAGCATTGGCAAGCCATTCAAAATATTCCTCACGTGAATAGATATTCCCTTTTTTACTCTGTGTCAGCATGTGCAGGGCAAGGGTAGCTCCCAGATAGCTTTCATTTCGCAAATTGTCAAAAATGACAATGATACCATTAGAATTCAAAATATCATAGCACATGCTGATAATCTTTTGATTATCTTCAGGTGATTGACCATGGCATAAGTTTCCTAAAAATGCTATATCAACCCTGCATTCAGGCAATGCCACGGTTGCATCTCCTGCAATGACTTCTATAGTGGGAATTGTGCGTAATTCATCCTGTGTCACTTCAAGGGATTGGGGAAGATCAAATACTATTGTTGCAATTCCCCGGCGTACAAATTCTTTAGCAATGGTTCCTGGCGCACCACCTATATCAATACACATGGTGGGGTCAGAGCATTGTGCAATGCACAGATCAACTATCTCAGGAGCTAACTTCTTTTTCCATGGCGAATCCATACCCTTGATAAAATCGTGCATGGATAATTCTTTAAAGCTTGTTTCATCAGGTGCACCGGTTCTCAATACATGGGGAAGAGTTTTCCATGGATTTATGAGGTACAGTAAAAATTGTAAAAAAAAGCCTTCATAGTCGGGACTTTGTTCATCAACAAGATGGCTCACGCAATATTCAGTTGGCATATACCTGTCATTGTTTTTTACAAGATACCCTAATTCAACAAGCGCTTCAAGCAGTATCCATGTTGCGCGTTTATCAAACTGCATTCGTAACGCAAGTCCATCTGCGGTATCGGGCTTGCTGTGAAGTTCTTTAAACACGCCAAGGCGGTGCGCCTGTCCAACAAAGATGGCTTCTTCTAAATAATGCTGCAATGTTCGCACGGGTGTTGGGGTCAGAGCCATATATGACTTCCTTTTTTCAAATATGGATTTTTACCATGAACTATCGCCCATAGCATTATAATGGTTTTTGTGCATACAGTATGATGCTTTTTGGGAAAAAGTTGTCAAAAAAACGTTCAACTTTTTGCATAAACGGCGAGAACAATACACGCGTTAAAAAGTTGCGATAGTGCCTGGTGAAAAACTGGTTTTCTAAATGAAGGCCCACCACGCAGCGGATAAGCCAGTATATAGTATGGAAAGAATGGCGAAAATCAATGGCATAAATTTTAAGACCATTCTGTTCCATGATTTGTGCCAGTTTGCGGGGGACATATTTGCGAATGTGTCCACCGGGTGAGGTAAAGTATTCATACGTCAGCGTGTCATATAAAAGCTCGGATATATACGTTGGTACGGTTATGGCAATAAGACCGCCAGGCTTTAATACACGGGCAAGTTCACTGCAGGCTCTGTTATCATCACTGACATGCTCCATAACCTCGGAACAAATGATGCGGTCAAAGGTATTGTTGCGGAAGGGAAGATTGAGGGCATCACCAACAAGCACCTGAAAACGGGCACCTGGCTTTGACTGGCCGCTGTCGCGCATGTGGACTAACGTAAACCGTGTACGGCGAACACAGTCCATATCCATATCCATGGAAAAGACATTTGCCCCACGTGCCACAAATTCAAAGGAATGCCGCCCTAAACCACAACCAGCATCAAGTGTATTGTGACCATCCTGCACAGCCAGAAGATCAAAGTCAACGGTGAGCATCAATTGCCTCCTGGTACACGGTTACCATCTGTTTGGCTGCATTTTCCCAGGTAAAGGTTTTTAAAACGCGCTCTCTTGCTGCTTTGCCTATGCGCTCACGCACCGATGGATTTTCAATGAGGTAGTCTATGGCTTCAGCCAATGCGTATGGATCACGGGGTGGTACCAGTATTCCTGTTTTCATGTGCTCACCTACAACCTCGGGCAGCGCACCGCCAGTTGCTGCAATAACGGGAAGCTCGCATGCCATGGCTTCAGCTGCTGGAAAGCCAAACCCTTCATACAGTGAAGGACACAGAGCTATTTGAGTTTGTGCATATAACTGTACAAGTTTATCCAGTGGAATTTTTCCAGTGAATGTAATGCGGTCATTGAGGTTAAACTTGTCAATCCATCTGGGCACATAATTGCGGTTGGGAGCACCACCATCAACAATGGTTAAATGAACTTTATGCTTTGTCAATGTCAGGGCTTTCAGCATGTAGATGACACCTTTTTTACGGTCTTCGACATTACCCACAAAGATTAAGCTGTTTGGCCGCTTACGGGTTTTTATTGGATAAAAGATAGAGCTATCCATCCCATTGTACACTACACGCTGCTTTTCAACTGGTACACCAAATGCATTATAAATTTCTTTGGCCGAATCATGTGATACAGTAATGATAAGGTCCATTTTGTTTGCCACATATTTCTGCATTACAAGTGGATAGTACAGAATGCGCTTGGTTTTAAGGAAAAAGCTTGAAGGGTATTCAAACCATGTGGAGCGGTCAATGGTTAATGGATGATGAATGGTTGACACAAATGGTATGCCAAATTGTTTTATGAGCAAAAATCCATATCCCAGGCACTGGTTATCATGGATAATATCAAATGAATGAGTTTTTAAAAGTTCACGTAATTTGCAGTAAGCCCGTATAGAAAAGGATTCAATTTCCGGGAATATGCCAAACTTTGATGCCATAAATTCATAAAAATTTAAAGGCTCTAATGTGGCAAAAGGTTTGTCGGGTTTTACAAAATCTTTAACGTTGAAATAATTATGGTTGTCAATATAGTGATAGGTAACACCTTCAATAGGGAAAGGATAGGGTGGACCCACAATAGCATGTACCTCATGACCCAATTTTGCCAGTTCGCGTGCCACGTACATTAAATAAATTCCCTGCCCGCCACAATATGGATTTCCTCTATAACTTAACAGACATATTTTCATAACGTGCTCCTGTACTGCTCAATGACATCATGGTACACTGCCAGTGTATTTTTTGCTGCAACAGGCCATGCAAAATTTTCCTCAACTCGCTTATGACCCTTTTTGCCTAATTCTTCACGCAGTGATTTGTTGTGTAATAGTTTCAATATTCCTTCTTTTAAAGCAACTGGGTCCTTTGGAGGTACAATTATGCCACAGTCACCAACTACCTCGGGCAATGATCCAGCACTGGTTACAACTACCGGTGTATTACATGCCATTGCCTCGGCTGCGGGCAGCCCAAACCCTTCGTACAGTGAAGCCATGACTAACATGGTGCAGGTGCTGTACAGATGTACCAGTGTGCCTAAATCAACTTTACCCGTAAACGTTACCCTGTGTTCAAGATGACGCTCCTGTATCCAGCCCCAGGCGGTGAGCCGTTTTGGTGGTCCATCATCAACTATGATGAGCTTAACGTCTTCAGGGAGCATGGTCATGGCATCAAAAAGGTAGCGCAATCCCTTTTTATGGTCCTCAGTGTTGCCCACAAAAAGGATTGTGTTTTCTTTTCGCTTTTCACCGGTATTGCGAAATACTTCAACATCCATGCCATTATAGACTACGGAAACCTTTTCAGGTGGTAGCTTAAATGCCTCATACAATGCTTTGATACCTTCTTTGGAAGAGGTAATAACCCTGTCCAGCCGGTTAATTACTATTTGTTGCATGGTTAATGGGTAAAATAGTATGGTGCACACCATTTCCCACATGGTATTATCAACAAGA
>JARYLT010000159.1 GCA_029907515.1 Spirochaetota bacterium
TCATTTATGGACTGGGATCGTGATAGGCATCACTTTGCCAATATCAAGTATGAATTTGTAGTAAATGGTGAAAAAATTACTGGTTTTCAAATTTCAGCAAAGAATGTTAATAAATCAAGTGAGGAATTATTACGGGAATATCCTAAAGGCAAAAAAGTAACAGTATATTATGATCCCGTTGATCCTGTGAATTCATTACTTGAACCTGGATATTCATGGCAAAGTTATCAGGCATTTGTTTTAGGAATAATAATTATCCTGGCAGGTATTGGAGTTTTGTTGTTTTATAAAGAAAAACCACAATCGGCAAATGGGTGAGTATGAAAATAACACGCAAAAATTTATTTTTATCAATTATTAGTGCAACAGGATTTCTTGCTGGTAACTATCTCAAGGGTTTAAAAAGAGCATTTGGTCTGGAAAAGAAAACCGATCTGGTTATTATAAAAACAAATACAGTAACAGAAAAATCCATATATGCTATGGTGGCAAAAGGCTTTGAGGAGATGGGAGGAATTCAACAATTTGTTAAAAAGGGGAGTAAAGTAGTAATAAAGCCAAATATTGGTTTTAACTCAACTCCTGAGCGTGCACACACAACAAACCCCATATTGGTTGAAGCTGTTGCTACCATGTGTAAACATGCAGGAGCAATTGTGGCAATAATGGACAGACCTGTTCATAACGCGCGGCTTTGCTACAGGTCAAGTGGTATTGAAGAAGTGGCAAAAAAAGTTGGCGTAGATTATGTGTATATGGATAGAGATAAATTTAAAACAGTCAAAGTCCCTGGTGGGCTTAATTTAGATACACTGGATGTGTATGAGGATATACTTGAAGCCGATTGTATTATCAATATGCCAATAGCAAAACATCACAGCGCTGCAGATCTTACACTTGCCATGAAAAATTTAATGGGGGTTATTGGTGGCAACCGTGGGTATTATCATATAAATCTGCACAGGAATATTGTTGATTTTAACAAAGCAGTAAAAGTACATTTAATAATACTGGATGGATTGCGCATCTTAACAAAACATGGCCCATCATCAGGTAGCCCTGCGGATATAAAAGAATCTAAAACAATAATTTTTGGTACAAATCCCGTTATGGTGGATGCGTATGCAGCAAAGCAATTGTTTGGTATTGAACCATCTTCTATTGGCTATCTTAACCTTGCGGCACAATCAGGTATGGGCAGTATTAATATTACTGCATATTCAACAATAACAAGAACAGTATGAAATCAAAACACTGGCCCATATACAGGGCAATTGGTCAGCTTTTATTATGGTTTGTTTTTATTGCCAGCATCATTTATCTACATGATCCAGTTTCTGATGCAGGAATAGGATTTTATCCTTCACTTTCAATACACAGTATAACAATTGGATACATTACAACTCATACAGTCAAGTATGCATTGTTAGGGTTAGTGTTATTTATTTTGACTTTTTTGCTTGGAAGGTTTTTTTGCGGATGGATGTGTCCGTTAGGTGCAACCATTGATGCTTCTGATACTGTTATACAACCAAAAGGAAAAACAAAAGTACAAACAAACATGAGCAGAATCAAATTTTTAGTATTGTTAAGTTCAGTGCTTATAGCATTCTTTGGTTTTACAGTGTCAGGGTATATTGATCCAATTACCATTGCCTATCGTGCTTATGAACTTTTCTTATATCCATTTGTATCATTCATAGGATCAAAGCCTCTGTCATGGATATTGCCTGGATATCAGGCACGGGATTATCCATTTTATTACTACAACTGGGCATGGGTTGCTGTAGTGTTCTTTGTTGTGTTAGGGTTATCTGCATTTTTCAGGCGGTTCTGGTGCAGGGTGTTATGCCCATTGGGTGCAATGTATGCTATAGCTTCACATGTTTCATTATTCCGACGGGTTGTTAATACAGACAAATGTATTCATTGTGGGGCATGTGTTAAAGGCTGTCGTATGGGGGCGATAGCTACCGACGGGGTTGGCACAATAGAGCATGAGTGTATTAAATGTTTTGATTGCCTGAAAAACTGTAATTATGATGCTATTTCCTTTACATTTACCAGACCATCGAAAAACAAAAGTATTGAGTATCCTGGCAAAGGAATAACTCGAAGAGACTTGCTCATTGCAACGGGGTCATCGGTGATAGTTGCTGCCAGTAGAGTATCGCTTTTTGCAGCATCACACGATAGCTTCATCATTCGTCCACCAGGTGCATTGCGCGAATCGCAATTTTTAGATGCATGTATTCGATGTGGGCAATGTATGAATGTGTGTCCTACCAATGCACTTCATCCATGCATTACTGAAGCTGGATTTTATGGAATGTTCACGCCACGCTTAATATCGCGCATTGGGTACTGTGATTTTACCTGTACACGCTGTGGACAGGTTTGCCCCACAGGAGCAATTCAGAAGCTATCGCTAAACAGTAAACAAAAGTTTGTTATTGGCACTGCATATATCCTGCATGATATATGCTTACCATGGTCAGAACAAACAAATTGCATTGTATGTGAAGAAGTATGCCCGGTTGCTAACAAGGCTATAACATTAGAAAAAAAGATTGTCAAAAATAAGAAAGGACTACAGATTGAAGTTTTATTGCCAGTTGTTCATGAAGACCGATGTATTGGATGTGGCATCTGTGAAAACAGGTGCCCGGTAAGTGGGCAGGCAGCTATTGTGGTTCGTAAACCAAAGCTAAGTATTGGGGAGCGTTATGGATAATGGAAAACACTATGAAGCCATTGTAGCTAAAAAAGTTACCTGGACTGGAATGATAGTCAATATCATGCTGTCAGGATTGAAATTTGTTGCAGGGATACTGGGACACAGTCAGGCAATGGTTGCCGATGCTATACATAGTATTTCTGATTTAACGACAGATATTGCAGTACTTGTAGGCATCAAATACTGGGCAAGCCCTGCTGATGACGATCACCCTTATGGTCATGAACGCATAGAAAGTATTGTTACAGCATTTATTGCATTAGCCCTTTTTGCTGTTGGCATTGGCATTGCGTACAATGGTATAATAACGGCATTTGAGCCTGATAGTAAAGGTCCTGAAGCAATTGCACTTATAGCTGCCTTTATTTCTATTCTATCTAAAGAATGGCTGTATCGATGGACAGTAAAAAAAGGAAAAGAAATTGATTCTTCTTCGGTTATTGCCAATGCATGGCATCACCGCTCAGATGCATTGAGTTCCATACCAGCGCTGGTTGCGGTAGCACTTGCCATTGCACATCCTTCTTTAGTTTTCTTTGACCATATTGGTGCTGTTGTTGTTGCTATGTTTATTGTTAAGGTTGCATTTGATATTTTAAAACCTGTAGTGATGGAACTATCTGACAGAGGAGCTTCTAAATCGCAGGTGGATGCAATAGATTTAATTGCAATGAAGGTTGATGGGGTCAAAGAGGTGCACAGCATTCGTTCACGCCGTGTTGGTAGTGGATATTTTGTTGATCTGCATGTACTGGTTGATGGCAATATGTCGGTACAGGATGGACATGATATTGCCCGCAGTGTAAAGCATGAGCTTTTAGATAAAGGCCCAAAAGTTCTGGATGTTATTGTACACCTGGAGCCATATCAAACTTCTTCAAAAAAGAATAACAGTTGAAAGAATATACTGTAACAATTCGTTTTTACGAAGAACTCAATGACTTCCTGCCAAAAGATAAAAAGAAGGTTGCCTTCACTGTAAGCTGGAAGGGCAAACGAAGTGTAAAAGATTTAATAGAATCCCTGGGTGTTCCCCACGTTGAAGTTGATCTTATACTGGTAAATGGGATTTCGGTTGGATTTGACTATATTGTTCAGAATGATGATTATATCAGCGTATACCCTGTTTTTGAACGATTTGAAATCAGTAATATTACCCGTCTAAGGCCGCAAAGCCTGCGTACACCTGCATTTGTCTGTGATGTTCATTTACGTAAACTTGTTAAATATCTTCGTTTGTTTGGTTTTGATGTTTTATATAATGAAACCTGGGATGATAAAGATTTAGCCCACATAGCAGCAGAGCAAAAGCGTATTTTACTTACTCGTGACCGACAGTTACTGATGAGAAAGATTGTTGATAGGGGATTAATTGTTCGCAATACCAGTCCACAGAAGCAAATAGTAGAAATCTTAAACAGGCTGGATTTATGGGATAAGATAAATCCATTCAGCCGATGCATAATGTGTAATGGGAATGTTACCGAGTTGTCTAACAATACTGAAGAATTTGAAAAAGAAAAAAATCGAATTCCACCAGGTGTACTGAGCTGGTGTAATACATATTATAAATGCACACAATGTGGCAGAATATACTGGGAGGGAAGCCACTACGAAAAATTAACAAAAAAAATTAAAACGATAATAAAACAGAAATCTAATAAATAACGATAAGAAAATAAGTATTCCCTGCGATAAAATAATAAAGGGGCTATATGAAGATTGTACTTGGCTATTGTGTGGAAAAAGAACACAGTCATGATTATTATATTACATTGCTACCTGTTGGTCTTGTTTCTATTGGTACCTATCTGTCACAGAAAGGGTATGATGTAACATTAGCCAATTTTTCTAAAAAAAGCCCTGAACAAATAGTAAAAGAGATAAAAACTATAAAACCA
>JARYLT010000015.1 GCA_029907515.1 Spirochaetota bacterium
CTGCATCTTTATGGTATTTTTTGTATAACACAGGTTCAAAATGCTCACGTGTTAACCCTGCAAATTGTTCCAGCAAATGAATTACCTCTTGCGTTGCTTCTTCTATTTGATTGGACACAAAGTACAGTTCCATCCTGTTGCAGGTTGCAATATAAACCATTTCCTGTATGGAATGCTTTTTTGCATTATTTACAAATGATTCCAGAACCTGCGTATCAAAGGCAAAGCACTCACGTGTTTCAACGGGAGCTGTTTTATGACTCATCCCAACCATGCCAATCTGTGGTACATGTTCTTTCATTATTAATTACCTGAAACTGTGGAATCCTGATGTAATCACAACATTGCTGGCTATAAACAGTATCATAAGCAGTAAAAAAGATACTATAGTCATAATACTGAGATAGTAGTTACTGGTTATATGCGACCTGCTTATAAGCCATAAAATAAAAATAATACCCCATGCCACATACATTAAAATTTCTTTAGGACTTCCAGATGATATATTCCCATAAAACTGAAATAACATGATGATGCCAATGATGATACCAGCAGTAAAGAAGAAAAGTGAGCGTGACAGTGAGAAGCTGGTAAGTTTACTCAATACGGTTAGGCTTGGGAAACGGTTAATAAATTTCATGGATGACTTTTTTTGCAGTTGCCATGAAACAATAATATAGAGCACCGAAGAAGCAAAAGCTACAAAGAACAGTACCTCACCCAGCAGTGCCAGTACAATATGGATGACCATGATACTGTTATCAGGACCAATGGTCATATGTCGCGGGGAGTTTATGAAAAACAATGAAATAACATTTATAATGGCCGTGAGTGGAATGAGTATGGCACTCAATGACCGGTAGTCATTATTCCATTGTGATACTGCCATATAAAGAGTAAGCAATGTTAAAAAAAGAATTATAAGGTAAAAGAAAGTAAAAATATGTATTTTATATATACCAGCAATGTACACAGGCATACAATAACCAATTAGCAGGAGCACAAGCAGAATAATGCTCATTAATAATTTTGTGGCTGTCACATAGCGTGGCAGGTCCTTATGTATGGAAAGGATGCTATATGCCGATGCCACAATAAACAGTAATGTTATTATATATATTAAAATCATAAATCCTCGGATTGTTTATTAATATATATCTATTTTAATACAATTCATAATTATTGTTCATTTGACACAGTGTCAAGTACTATTGGTTGATTCTTGTAAATCAGCATAGTTTAAAAAAATATAGGCGATAGTTCATGGCAAAAATTTGATTAATGAAAAAAGTATTGCAATAATTCTTGTATATTCAACTATTTTGTAACGTGTATACCCGCAATTTTTATAGGAAAAACGTAAGCTGTGCAAAAATTCTATTTTCTTTAAAGAGGTGAATGAGAATGGCTAACCGTGAACATTGGGGATCAAAAATGGGTTTTGTGCTGGCAGCAGCAGGTTCGGCAATAGGGCTGGGTAATGTGTGGAAATTTCCATATGTTACCGGCTCTAACGGTGGTGCAGCATTTGTATTTATATACCTTATCTCAGTAGTTATACTGGGGCTGCCCATTATGATAGCAGAACTGGTTATTGGTCGCCATACAGAAAAAGACCCTGTGGGTGCATTTAAACAGATAGCTGGTGGCACTACCTGGGAGTTTGTTGGCTATTTAGGCGTGCTATCTGGTTTTTTCATCCTTTCCTTCTATAGTGTGGTAGGTGGGTGGACTATCGGTTATATTGTTAAAAGTATTACCGGTTCAATAGCAGGTTTACACGATACGGCTCAGGCTTCTGAAATATTTAAACAGTATGTTGCCAATCCCTATCTATCAATATTATATCATGTTTTATTTATGGCATCATGCATGTACATAGTTATAAAGGGTATAAAAAATGGCATTGAAAAATGGAGTAAAATATTGATGCCACTTTTGTTTGTTATTTTAATAGCACTGATTGTGCGTGGCATAACAATGGAAGGAAGTCTTGAAGGTATAATATTCTTTTTAAATCCTGATTTTTCAAAAATAACGTTAAATTCAATTCTTTCAGCTTTGGGGCAATCATTCTTTAGCTTAAGCCTTGGTATGGGGGCAATGATAACCTATGGGAGCTATCTCTCACGGGAAGATAAAATCCTGCATTCAGCACTGTGGATTGTTTTACTGGATACGCTGGTTGCAATTTTAGCTGGCTTTGCTATTTTTCCGTCAGTATTTGCGATGTCGCTATCGCCCCAGGAAGGCCCGGGGCTCATTTTCCATGTCATACCAGCGGTTTTTGCACGTATGCCGTTGGGGCAGTTTTTTGAGGTTTTGTTTTTTGTGTTGTTGTTTATAGCAGCGCTGACGTCGGGTATTTCGCTATTGGAAGTGGTTGTGGCATACATAACCGATGAAAAGGGGTGGAGTAGAAGAAAAGCAGTACTTGTTATGGGAAGCATCATTACATTGTTAGGTATTCCATCAGCGCTTTCATTTGGGGTAATGGGGAATGTGACAATATTGGGAAATACATTTTTTGATTTCATGGATAAGCTTACCTCAAATTACATGTTGCCTATAGGTGGTTTCTTTATTGCAATCTGTTTAGGGTGGAAGTATGGCCTTGAAAATACCATTCATGAGCTTGACCCGGATACACGGTTTATATCATTGAAAGAGTTGTGGGCATTCATGATCAAGTTTGTGTCGCCTTTTATATTATTTGTAGTATTTTTCATGCTCATAAAGGATGATATTGTTGCATTGTTACAAAAGGTATTTTAGTTTTCATGTAAACATGATGTATAAGGCATATACCCGTTACTGAAAACGGCGTGATATGCAATGGTATATTAATTAATAAAAAGAAAATTTTTATTTGACTATTTTTGAAGGTTTTATTACTATTATTGGTGAAGCTACTCATTGAGTAGTTACCTTCCAACATAATCCGCTAATGATATTGACGGTTCCGCAAGGGATCGTCTTTTTTTATTAATTTGTTATACGAATTTAATATTGACAAAATTCTCAAACTGGATTTATTTATAGGTGAGGGTTGATTCAATGGGTATACAGAATATAATAATATTTACAAAAGATGAAGAAGAGCTTGTTGAAACATTAAAACAGGCTATTAAAGATAAGTATACGTCAGAATATACTCTGATAGAAAAACATAAGGAAGCATTACGGAGTTTAGCCACATCAATTTCGTTATACCCCTCGCTATTAGATTCACAGAGGTTGAGTAATCAAAAGCGTACAATGGAGAGTTTGCTGGATACCTTATGTTCCAGGTCAATTCCTGATATGATTTTGCATATCCCTACAAAGGCAATTTTAGGACGGGCATTTACCATAGCAAAGATTAATTTTTTCATAATGTTGTGGTATATTGTAAGGGATAGAGATGAATATGCATCATTTCTTGATATGTTGCTCTCATGTATTGCATCAAATGTATTTATGCTCACTGCCGAAGAGGTGTATACATCAATTATAGAAGATGACACGCTTGCATTGAATATACGTCATAATGCTGCGTATTTGCTGGCACGTACCTGGGAACACCGCCTTGATTATGGAGTTGCTGAGTTTGCTCCAATACTGCTTAATTTGTGGAAAGCCCGCGAACGCTTAATCCCTAACTTTGGCACCATGATGGGTTTTTCTGAGTTATGCATGCTATCGGAACATACATCGCCATTATGGCTTGATTTTTTACAGCGCGACACAATTACCGAAGATGAGGTATATGCGGTTGAGGAGTTTATATTTGATTTAAGTTTTGAAGAGATAGTTTTTGTAAGGGATTATTTAGAAAAGCATAATAAAATCACGGTAAGCAGGGATGAGTTGCCGTCAATTTTGAAGAAAACTCATATCCCTGAATATCAGGGTCAGGACCCGCGAGAATTATACCGGTCATTCAGGGACCGAAAGATTAACTCGCGCTTCAGGGCTCGTTCAGGGCTGCAGGGCCCCAAAAAAACGCTTGAAGAATATCTGATGTGTTTTTTATTATCTTCTCGCAGTATGGTTGAATATTAGGAGATGCCATGTTTGATATTTTTGAATCACATGAATACAGGCCGCCAGTATTTGAAAATATGCAGATGGAGATCAGCGATATTGATAACGATATATCCTCTGATATTGATAATCTGCTGGCAAACAGGTTTGATTCATTGTATATGAAAGATGTGTATAAAAAACAACATGTGGCTGTTGAAATTATCTATCCCCGCATCCAATACAATCATCATAAAGTATTATTAAAATCACCTGATTACTTCAGGTTTTTACTATCACTGTATCCGTTTGTGAGTGATCTTGAAAATGTTGCCAAAATAGTTATCCGTCCACGTCATGTTGTTCTGGGTGATGTAGAGCTGATGGGATTGTATCTGCACAGGAAAAAAATTCTTGTTATCTATCTGCACCAGCCACATTTTTACTCATTAAAAACAGCACGCTTTGCCCGGTTTGCTGAGTTCACCCCGCTGGCACATTTGTTGCAATCAAAAGTTATCAGTGCACAAAATTCTGAAAACGATCCATATCTTATCCCTCCACTGTGGTACATGCTTTCACTTATTGAAGCATCTCATTCCGACAAAGTTGACAAGTTTTTATTGCGGTGTGATACCACTTCCAAACTCCAGGCAGCACTGGATGAGATATCTTTCTTTTATGGACGTCATGGATATTAATTTACATGATAGATTACCATGTACATACCTCCCTGTGCGACCATGCAACAGGAACTCCGCAGGAATATATTGAAAAAGCAATAGAAGCAGAATTATTTGAGATAGGTTTTTCTGACCATGCACCTTTGCCATTGCACTTAAGGCAAAACATTACTATGGAGCCAGAGGAAACTGAAGCATATGTTGCCATGTTGCAGGAATTAACTGATAAATATCCAGTGGCTGTAAAGATAGGTTTTGAGGTGGATTATCCGCTGCACCCAACGTTTGACACTCGATATTTAAATGACAGGCGTTTAGATTATATTATTGGTTCATGCCATTTTATTGGCGATTGGCCATTTGACCATCCGGCATTTGTTGATGAATATACTAAACGGGATATCAATCAGGTATATCGCGATTATTACCATATAGTGTATGATATGGTGGCAGCAGGTATGTTTGATATTATTGGGCATTTTGACCTGGTGAAAAAGTTTGGTTACAGGGCAACTGCTGATTTAAACACAGAAATTGAACCAATATTACAATTAGCTGCACAGCAATCAACAGCAATTGAGATAAATACGTCAGGATGGCGAAAGCCTGTCAAAGAGGCATACCCATCATTTGAAATCATACAAAAAATGTTTCAGTATAATGTTCCAATTACACTTGGTTCAGATGCCCATGCTCCGGAAGAAGTGGCATATAATTTTTATGAAGCATTGAGCCTTATAAAACAGGCGGGGTACAGAAAAATAGTTGGTTACAGAAAAAGAAAACAATATACAATCACATTATAATAAAGAATCATATATGATACGTCTGGATAAAGACCCTCAACACATTTTCAGAATCTATGGTTTATGTGGATTGCAGGCTGGCATTATTGCAAAACATGCCAATTCAGTGAATTATTCTGATGGTGGGATAGAAGTACGATTTAAAGAAAAGATGCTTATATACAAATCAACAGGAATATTACCAGAACATATCGTGATGCTTGATCAGGTTCATGGAAAAGAAATTATAGAAATACTAAGGCCACCTCTTAAAAATGAACCTTTTGTAGCACAGGCTGATGGGCTTATTACAACTCTTCATGGTGTATGCCTTGTCATACGGACAGCCGATTGTGTGCCAGTTATCCTGTACGATGACCAGAATGGTGTTGTATCAGCATTGCACTCGGGATGGCGAGGTTGTGCACACAATATAACCGCAGAAGGTATTAAACGGTTACTCCATAAAGGCGCAAAGCCTTCATCGATGTATGTTCTGGTTTTACCTTCAATTAGTCCACAGGCATACGAAATTGGTCAGGATGTTGCGTCTCAATTTGACGGATATGTACTACAAAAAGAAGGAAAGCTATATTTAAATATGTGGCAACATATTAAGGATACAGCACTGCACAATGATATTCCAGAACAAAATATATTTATTTCAAATATGTGCACATTACAGCACAACACTGAATTCTTTTCGTACCGAAAAGGGGATAATGGCAGAAATCTAAATTTTGTCTATTTAGCCTGAGTATATAAATTTTTTTAAATACATACATAGAAAAATTTTTGCATTTTTTCTAACTTAAATGATACTATAGATATTCATACTCTGGAGGAAAGTATGCAGCAACTTCAACTTGCAAAACTGCTCAATACGCATGATCATGAGAAAACTCTTAAAGAAATTAAAACAATGTATACAAAATATTATTCAGGTTTTGAAACAATTGAATCATGTTTTTTCTTAATAAGGGACTTATTTGAAGGTAAGTTTCCTGGATATCAAAAGTGTAATACACAGTATCACGATTTTCAACACACCGTTGATGCAACAGTTGCTGCAATACGAATACTTGATGGCTATAATAGTAAACGAAAAGTCATGCTCCAAAATATAGCCTATTCATTAATGTTAGCATCACTGTTACACGATGTTGGCTATATTCAGGAGGACTGGGATACCGAAGGAACAGGGGCAAAATATACAGCAGCACATGTTCAACGAAGTGTAGATTTTGTAAAAATAAATCATAAAAAATTAGGCATAGATGATGAATACATTCCCCTTATTGCATTATGCATACAGTCAACAGGTCTTTCGGCAAAGTTTGAGGAAATGGAATTTATTTCGCGAGAGCATAAAATAGCAGGAGCCATGATGGGAACGGCTGATCTATTGGGGCAGATGTCCGACAGAGAATATCTTGAGAAACTATTATTTTTATACTATGAGTTCAAAGAAGCTGGTATTCCAGGATATACAACCGAGTTTGATATAATCCGAAAAACCATTGATTTTTATGTCATGACTGTCAAACGCATGAAAAGCATATTGCTCAATGTCCAGCACTACTGCCTGTATCATTTTGATAACCATTATGGCATTCACAGCAATCTCTATATGGTGGCAATAAACCGCAATATCAGGTATATAAAAAAAATAATTGCCGATGAATCAACCAACTTTCGCCATAAATTAAAACGTGGCGACCAGTACCAGCTACATATGCTATCACAAAAGACATTACACCATTAAAAGAATTGCGTCTATTTTGGAATATTTTGGGCGTGCCCCCGCCGTACTACTCCAATTGACACTTTTTTAACAAAGGGACGCATAGCAATGCGCCTCTACAATATCCAAATATTACACACCAATCAACACGGCGGGGTTGGACTACTGCGGGCTCAGGCTTTCGCCTTCGGCCACGGGCGTGATTGGGTATCACATATACATCATGATGGTTATCTTCATACTCCGCTTCATCGTGATGCTTTTAGGCACATCACGATGTGCCCTACAATTACCCGTATCGCCCGTGGCTGCTGTGCGGCACCCTTCGTATTCCTCATGCATTACTATTGCAGAAAAATGTTTGACAATAATAGTTTATCAGGCGATACTTTAACTTATTTACCTGATGTCACAAAACGTACAATTGTTACTTGCAATCGCGAAATTATTTTTATAGGAGCTTGCAAAAACATACTAAAACCCAGGTATGGGTAGACCATTATGTAGTCTTGAGTAACTGGAGCATAACTATATATGAAACGAATACTATCATTATTCACGGTATTAAGCCTTGTTATTGTAATAGCTCAGGTATGGGCATACATCGCCATGGATATACAGAAATGGGAGATAGATAAGAAGGATGTTATTACGTCTTATATCCAAAAATTGTCTTATAAAACATATACGCTCAACCAGTTGCAGGGTTATAAAAATAAATTGCTTAATTACATCCTGGCCATCGATGAAAATTTCAAAGACAAGATTGTTATAATCAGGGTAACAAGTGACATTACCAGAGATTTTATGTTTATCAACAATAAATTATATGTTATTACCGATTATATGCAAAAATCCTCAGAGGACTATATGTCAGGAGCTATCGCCCAACTTGAAAAAAAATATGGTGTGCCACAGAAACAGAGTGAGGGCGCAACCACAACCTATACCTTTACCCGAGATGAAACAAAAGTAATAGCCATTGGCGAAAAAAAAGGCAATAAGTATTCTTTGACAATATATTATTATTATAAAAATTTATTTCGCAGCCTGATGCAATAAAATCAGCACGTTTAGCAGGGCGTATTTTGTGTTCTTTTTTTACGAAAAATTTTATTAAATTCTTGACACATTGTGATAGAATTTGTTTATATCCAATTCATTAAATTCAATAAGAAAATTATAACAATTATTATAGAGTGACGAGGGTGTAACATTGGCTAATATTAAATCAGCTGAAAAAAGGAACAGACAAAGCGAGAAACGAAGACAGCGAAATTCGCAGGTAAAATCATCTATCAGAACTGCTGAAAAGAAAGTGCGTAAGCAGTTAGAAAGCCAGTCCAAAGAAAATGTAGCTACACTGTTTAAGGAGTTTGTCAAAAAAATTGATACTGCAGCACGAAAAGGAATTATACACTGGAAGACAGCTGCACGTAAAAAGTCCCGTTTGGCAAAGAAGGTTAATGCTGCATTATAATTGTGCAGGCAGGGGTATTTTTTGACCAAATATGAAATAATTACCCGGTTGCATCTCAAATATGGTATCTCACGAGATGTGGTGCAACAGATTGTTGATGGCTTTTTGGATGAAATTGTGCTATCGGTTCAAAAGGGGGAGAAGGTGACCATAAAAGGTTTTGGAGTCTTTTCAAGGGTTAAGCAGGCAGAACGTAAAGTGTATTCGCCAATAGCCCAGCGGGAAGTGACCATACCGTTACGCTATGTTATAGATTTTAAATCAAGCAAGCTCACCGATATTGAGCATTAACAAAGGGCGCTTAGCTCAGCTGGGAGAGCATCTGCCTTACAAGCAGAGGGTCAGAGGTTCAAATCCTCTAGCGCCCAAAGGTAAAAGGGTATACTGTAGTATACCCTTATTTTATAAGCATATGAAAAAGCTACTGGAATATCTTTCGCCAATTGATAAGGTTCTTCTTAGCTTTGTTTTATTAATTCTTGCCGGTGCATGTATTCTGTACCTTCCTGTTTGCACTACTGGTAGTATTTCATTTGTTGATGCATTATTTACATCCACTTCGGCAGTGTGTGTTACTGGGCTGATTGTCCTTGAAACAGCAAAGGATTTTACCTTTGTTGGGCAGGTGGTCATTCTTTTGCTTATCCAGCTTGGTGGTCTTGGAATAATGACATTTTCAGTTGCACTGCTTTCGCTCATGGGAGGAAGTGTTTCTATTAAATGGCGCTTCACGTTGCAGAATATGTACAGTGATGTGTCGAAACTACCCATTCGTAATATCCTGGGAAGAATCATTATTTATACGTTTACAATAGAAATAACGATTGCACTTATCATGTTTACGCAGTTTATTAAACGTTTTACATTTGCCCAGGCAGTATGGCATTCCATATTTCATTCTGTTTCTGCTTTTTGTAATGCGGGATTTTCAACCTTCAGCAATAGCCTGATGGATTATAATGGCAACACTGTTATTGTTATAAGTATAGCAATAGCTATTATTACTGGCGGAATTGGTTTTTTAGCAATGAGTGAATTATTCAATGTTAAAAGTTTTCGATTAAAACAGATGTGGAAAAAGCTAACCTTGCATACACGGATAGTGTTAACAACAACTACAATTTTAATTTTTGGAGGGATGCTTCTTTTTTATATACTGGAATATAATGGCATATTACACAATATGAGTGTTAAAGAAAAGCTTTTGGCTTCGTTTTTTCAGTCAGTTACTGCACGTACTGCTGGTTTTAATACCGTGGATATTGGAGCTTTGCGTGAAGGTACATGCTTGATATTAATATTCCTTATGTTTATTGGTGGGTCACCTGGCTCTATTGCTGGTGGTGTTAAAACAAGTACATTTGCAATATTATGGTTCTTTCTGGTTTCTCGTTTAAAGGGATTGCGCCAGATTGCAGTATGGGAACGCGCACTGGCTTACGATAACGTGGAAAGAGCTGTTACGTTAGTGGTGGTTTCAGGATTGTTTATATTCTTCGCAACATTTATACTTGTTGTGGTGCCAACACTGCCCACGGGGGAATTTTTACAGTCTTTTTTTGAAGTAACGTCGGCATTTGGTACTGTGGGGCTTTCAATGGGGATAACACCAAAGACAGTTCCGCTTGAAAGGATAATTTTGTGCGTTGTCATGTATACAGGAAGGTTAGGGCCGTTGACATTAATTTCAGCATTGACTATGCATAAGAAAACTATTAATATTAAATACGCCGAAGATCATATAATGATTGGGTAAAGGTTGTATATGAAAAAATATTTTGTTATTGGGTTGGGTAATTTTGGGTTTAATATTGCCCGGGCGCTAGAGGAAAATGGCTGTGAGGTTCTTGGCATGGATATTGACAGGGAACTTGTTCAAAGAGCAAAGGATTTTATAAGCCATGCCATAATAGGGGATGCCTCGGACAGAGAAGTCCTTGAATCGCTTGCAATAAGCGATTTTGACGGTGCCATTATCAGTATTGGGCAGGACATGGCAGCAAGCATTCTTATTGCATTGTATTTAAAGGAGATAGGCATGCAAAAGATTGTTGTGAGAGCTATCTCCGAAGATCATGGGAAGATTTTAACATTGATTGGTGTAGATACTGTTGTATTTCCTGAACGTGATATGGCAATACGTCTTGCCAGCAAATTGGCACTGAAAAATGCAATGGATTATCTTCCACTTACCGAAGAATATGGAATCCTTGAAGTTGTGCCCCCCCAAAGTTTCATTAACAAATCACTTAAAGAACTGAAACTTAGTACACGTTTTGGATGCCAGGTTATAGGTCTGAAGTATTATGCTAACGGGAATTATAATGATGTTACGGAAAAAAATGCTCAGATTAAAATTGCACCAACGGCTGATGATGTTGTAACTGAGCATTCTGTTATGGTGGTAATTGGCAAGTTAAGCGATATTGAACGCCTGCAGAATGCTGACTGATTATATTTCTATTTCCATGCCTTCACGTGCAATATCAATGGCTAATTTCCCACGACGTGAAGGATTCATGCCCAAATAAAGCTTTGCATTGGATAAAACAGCATCTAATTTATTGTCATTGTAGTCGGGTTCGTGATGAAATAATATTAATCGTTTAATGTTGAACATTGCAGCAATATCAATTGCAATTGAAGCCGAAGAATGCCCCCAATCCACCTTATTAATTGATTCTTCAAAGGTATACTGTGTGTCAAAAACGCATACATCAGCATTTTCAAAAAAATCTTTATATGAATCAATTTTATCAATTTCATCAATATTAAATTCGCAATCACTGGTAAATACAAAAGACTTACCATTTTCCTCAAATCTGAACCCAAACGAGCCACCAGGATGTCGCATGCGTTTGTTTTTAATTTTGACATCATTAATGTAAATTTCACCTTCTTTTTCAATTATAAAGAATTCTTTCTGAGCAAGCATATATTCAAGATTAATAGGGAAGTGTGTAAAAACCTGCTGATATTCAATGCGTTCTTTGATATCATTGTATGGAGAATAGATATTAAAACGATTCCCTTTAATATAAAACGGGGCAAAAAAAGGTATTCCCTGTATGTGGTCCCAGTGTGTGTGTGAGAGCAGAATAGTAGCAAATCCTTTTCCATTACCAAAATGGCCCTTTAAAAGTTCATTACCAAGATGTTTTAAACCGGTGCCGCAATCAATAATGATTAAATCATCTGAAGCTGTTCGTACTTCCAGTGTAGTTGTATTACCGCCATATGTTCCAACAATTGATGTTGGCAGTGAATCTAAAAAAGTTTCAATTGATTCATCATTAGCAATATCTTTTGGGCTTGCTAATTGAAGTGCCTGTTTTATTTTATCTCGTATTGTCATTGAGCTGAGTGTGGTTGGTATTGAACCTCGTACTCCCCAGAATTTAACCTTCATACAGGTGCCTCTTCAATTTTATCTTATGTTTAGTATATAATATCGTGGTTTTCATTGGAATCAAGAATAATTTTAGAATATGGCTCTGACCCCATTTTCATGATTTTACATTCCTATTTTTTTGTCGCCCCTCTTTGATGTAGGTGTGATTTATTATTTTTTATTCTCACACAGATATCACTGAATGCGTGTAAATGATTATTATGCTCTAACCCAATTGTGGTTATCCATCTTTTTTCTCGAATTGGCGCTATCTTTTTTTATTACTTATACTTTTTTTATGCACTTTTTTTGTCCAGACGGCAACAATTCCATCTTATTCATTTCACAAGGGGAAAAGGGACTTCATCTCGACTTGCTCGATGACCAGCCAGCCCCTTTTCCCCTTGTGTTATCCCCTTTACCTCAGCTTGGCGCCTATCTTTTTTGTCTAATACTTTCATTCTGCACTTTCTTTTGTCCAGACGGCAACAAAAGAAAGTGCCAAAGAAAAATGCCTTTGCCTTCTGTATGTATTCAATCATTGCCAGCGTGCTGCGGACGCCATCCTGGCTATGTCCTCGCACGCAACCCTATGACGCCGTACCTCCTGTACGACTGTCGTTGGCGTACTTACGTTTGAATTAAACTCTTGCTTGTTATCAGCCTCAAATACAATTACTTTCAGTTTTTCAATTAACCTTGTATACCAAAAAGTATCAATGCTTAAATAATCTTCCGCCGTGTTTTGCAGTGCTCGGCAAAAATACGGCGCCTGTACTGATCCTATCTAAATAAAGGATGATGAGCACTTCGGCAGGCTCAGTGAACGCCTGTCGAACCACGCACGCAACCCTATGACGCCGTACCTCCTGTAGGGCTACTGTTGCTATATTGTTGCTTGAGAAACAATTCTTTTGCATTTTCACTCCATCAAAAACTGTTGTATAATCTGCTTCTGTTGCTCCATCTTAATACCATCGCTTGATAAACCCTTTTATGTCTTATACATCTGCTCCTGCTAATACCAAATGGTCATACAGTGGTACATATACACATTCTTTTTTTGTGTGTCCATCAATAAATCTATCCAATCCAGTTTACTATTGTCTATTAAATTTTTGGATCTTTATGGAACGCTGTTTATAATAATTTTTTCTTCTAATTTGATCTTTTTCAATTATCGTCTATTCTATTTATATCTATTTCACTTATCCCTGTATCCTTATATTTTGTGCCAGGATATACTTCCTTAATTATCAATTTCCCTATACACACAAAACTATCTATATCATCTGCAATTCCTAATTGCTTCGGTTTAAATTGTATTAGAAATTTTTGTGGTTTTATACCATCTTTCAAATTGAGTGTAAATGTAGTATTTAATATTGGTTCTTGTTCTGATATTATCCAGGGATCTATTTGTCGTATTGAAACTATCGCTTCATATACTTCTAACTCTGCTTTTTTAATTCTGTTATTCATTTCCCATATCTTCTTGTTTTTTGCCACACCATTTACTATGGTTATTTCTACTTTTACATCTTTATCCTTAAAATCCTTATATGTTGGATATGGACCTCTAAATAATAAATAAAACATTATATATTCATTTGTCCCATCACCATCCACACCTTCTACCCATGCGGTTTCTATTTTACCATCAAATGCTTTTTTTGCACTATAAAAATCTTTTGGCAATCCTTTCTCTTTTAGTTCTGAACTGGCAACTGGTTCTTTAGTTAATATGATATAATCAAATATTTTCCTTAAATTACTCCCCTGCGCGCTTACTAGTATTATTGATCCCAATAAAATTATCATGATGTTAAACGATTTTAGTAATTTCATAAATTATCATCCTACTGTTATTCATAGTATTATTTTATGTATGCAAACCATTTTTTGCCTATAGCATATTCTCCATAGTTGTAATGTACATATTGCAAATTCAGAAATGAAGTGCAACACACAATAAAAAACAAATCCTGAGCATGGGTATACTGAGCTCACAGCACAAAAGAACAGCACAAAAGAAAGCTGAAGAAAGGAGGAAAAAGGCAAAGAAGACGAAGTGTCAACAACTTGAAGCCCTACACAAAGAAATAGAAACACTTCTTAAGTAAAAAAATTCACCTGAAATCATCGCACATATTTTAAAAGAAAAGTATCCCAATACTCCGAGGATGCATATATCGCATAAGGCTATATATCAAGAAATGTATAGGAAATATCATGTGGAAGGGAGGAAAGATTTAGTAGTGGAACTGTTCTTTAAGAGGAAAAAGCGTCACAAGCTGGTAAATATAAACAGAAATAGGATAATTGACTATGGAAAGAAGAATATCCGAGAGTGTCCCGAGGCTGCCAATGCTTGGAGTGAAATAGGTCATATGGAGGGAGATTTAATAGAAAGTGCACACAAGGATTCATATTTACTGACACTGGTTGACCGATGTAGTAATTACACCATGGGTTTGTTACTTCCATCAAAGGATAAAGAAACGGTGAAACGAGGAATCAATGAAAATATCAACAGAATGTATCGATATGTTCCTCCGAAAAAAGATTTGCCAACTTGACGGATGAAAAAATAGATGCTCTACGTGAACGCATCAATAGGCGTTCATGGATGTCTAAACGTCATATAAAGTCTTTCATGAGCATCTCAGAATTTCACTTTAAATTTTAAGCTGCATAGAAAAAATTCTTTTAAAATTAAAATCACTGAAACTCGTCTAATTTTATTACCCAATTATATGCAGTTTTAATGCCCTCTTTTAAAGACTAATTTTCAACTTTTTTTTTGAATTTAATAATACCAAATGCAGATAATATTAGGCATAAACCTGCAATAAGTGTTAAATATACACCGATACTTGCTACTTCAAAAACATTAAACTCATTCATCAATAAATAAATGAGAAAAAGAAAAGGCAGAAAGCCAGTACAAATTGATATTATTTTTGTATTATAATCTTTCATCCCCAAGACAATAATAATAATACTCAATAAAGGTATTAAGTATAATAAGTATGATAAGTAAATACCTTTAAGACTTTGTTCTTCTCCTTTTGCAAAAATTTCACCTAAAGCTGATATTCCTTTTAAGGCATCAGGAACATTGTATCCTGAAATAGAAATTAATCCACCTATACTTGCCCAAGGAAGGAAAAAGCTTACAATTAATATAGCGGCAAAAAGCATTTCAGTTTTTTCAAGAAATTTATTCATGAAATTTCTCCTCCTATAAAAATTGTTTTTGCAAATCAGAGGGCATTAAAAAATGCATTATCTTTTTACCATAATGTTAATAGTATCGTAAAAAACGGTACATGTACAATTGCTAAATTAGAACATGTAACAACTCAGAAATCAAGTATTTTTTTTTTACAGTTAATGCAATTTTTAAAAAAATCTGATGAAGCACTTTGAAAATGGTATTACATCAGTCGTAGATCTTGATAGACGAAAGACAATAAACATGATTAATGAACATGATGAGAGGAAATATAATTTCAGCATCGTAAAACATTTCATCCGTTATACGTCGTGGAAGAAAGAAGATCTTTTACAGCGAAATTATTCCTATTTCAAGGGATTGCAAAGCCATCATTTGTTGGATTTCTTATATTTGATGATTCAATTTTTGAGAAGAAGGGGAATCCTAGGAAGATGGAAGGGCATGGATGCCATTATTCACATACAAAGGGAAAAGTTCTTCATGGATATTGTTTGGTAAGCAGTCACTATCGTTATGGGAATATATCATTTCCCTGTGATTGTACGATGTATTATTCCGAGAAAGAAGCAAAGAAGTTACAGAAGCCATTTCAGACAAAGATTGCAATCGTTTGCGATAGCATGAGACACTTTGAGCCCTTTGGGAATGAGAAAGTATATGTATAGGTTGATAGCTGGTACTCTTCTCAGGAAGTTATTGCGACAGCAAAGTCAAAGGGATTTGAGTTTATAGGTGGTTTGAAAAGCAACTAGGATATTGAAACAGGATATCTCAACTGCAAATATCGTCCTTGGGCAGGATACCATCAGATGAAAAACTTGAAGGCCATTACAAAGTATTGTGCATTAGTTTTAAAAGCATTTTGTTATATTGAAGCTTTGCGAATCCACAATAACAAATCAAGTATTGGACAGTAGATAAATTACATTAAGGTGCATCGCAAGATGGAGTTTGTCAATAAAATTGCTAATCTTGTAAAAAAAGGTGTATCTATGGATAAGATCTATGAAGGATTGAGAATAGTGGCATAATTTTGCCTAACTCAAGTAAGTTAATAGAACATATTGATAGTAATCTATTAAATTTTTTAATTCATACCAAAAAAGTAAAATAGAATACCCTAGTAAATTTATATTTATTACTCTCACACATTGTACTGTAAACAAAACATTTATTGAAAAAGATAATCGTATTATTTTTTTACTTCTGTCACATAAACCATGGGCAATGAAATGATACTTCCTTCGTAAAGGATCTTTTTCATACCAAGGTATTGGCCTTTAATTAAAATTGTATTGCCTTCAAATATTGTTCCCGATTCCATCGACATCTGATAAATCTCTGAGTACCAAAGATACTTATCGGTTTTCATAATTAAAACAATTGGAAAACTGACATTGATGATCTTTTGAATACAACCACGGCAGTTCACAAAACTACCTATAGTACCAATAGGGTTAGAATATATTATTGCAAAAGGACAATCTCCCTGAGATGAAAGTGTTGTTGTAATAATCATAATACATGAAAGAAATATTGCAGCAGCTATGCGCTTCATATTAAGGAAAACCTCCTAAAAAACATTTTTAAATTGAACCAATTTAAGATATATATCTTTATCAAAGTTATTGCACAAAGCAAGCACTTTGTATCTACTACACTCTTTTCATTATCTTTTTTCCCAAAAACAACTAATAATTAAAATATTATATTAAGTGTGCGTCCCAAAACCTATAAATTTCTTAAACATATACACGCACTTGCAAGCATGACGAACGCTAGATAGTTTTCTGCCTTTACTTCATACCTGATTTTAAATCATCGAAACTTATTATGCCAGGCACCAGTCCGTTCTACTACCCACCTTCGAGTTTTTCTTCTTCCACGTTGTTTGGTAATTTTGTTTTCCTTCTTTCTGTTTTTTCTTTCGGGAATATGGACAATAAAGTATTTGCCTAAGAATTCTCTCGCCTCCTTCGAATCGTATCCTTTATCAAGGCAAATATGCTGTTCAACTTCTTTATGGGATGGCCCTTTGATAATACAGGATTTAAGACATTCTTTATACATTGTTATATCATGGACATCCGCACCGCTTAAGCTTAATCCAAGCGGAATACTGTTTCCATCAACGTAAATATGGCGTTTTGTACCATTTTTAGCCCTATCAGTGGGATTTTTACCTATTTTCTCTCCTTTCACTGGTGCCGCTACAGTCTGACTGTCAATCGCTTGCCATATCCAAATTATCCCTTTTTTTCATCATATTCATGAACGATAATTTGCCAGAATTTTTGATTACACCAGCTTTTTCCCATTCTTGAAAATAGCGGTAGCACATTGAACCGCTCCCATATTCTTTTGGGACCATCTTCCACTGACAGCCTGTTCGCAACATATAGAGAATACCATTCATTATTTTCCGAAGCTCAGCTCTTGGTCTTCCTCCTTTGGGCGATTTACTATAGTGGGGCAAGAATTTTTCGATTTTCTCCCATGCAATATCAGGTAATTCCTTTAATCCAGTCTTTTTCTTTGCTATTTCGTTCCATCCCTTTACTATGGTTACATAGTAAAGATCTGCATTATGTCTCATTTCTTTAGTAGGTTTTGGGACGCACTCTAAGTCTTTATTATCTGGTAGAAGTACAATGCTTCTTTCAAGCATCTTTTGCACACTCTATGGGACATTACCTGATGAGAAATTATCATCAAGGAATCATATAAATTCTCATTTCAAAGTAACCAGATGAATAATAATTAACCATATGTGGTTCAACTTTAATAATAAGCGTATCAGAAGTAGTTAAAGATATAGAACTTGAAAAGTAATTGCCATCGACATTTACTAATTGTGATGAATTTAAATTATTTTTATATGCAGAAACAACAATATCGGCATAATTATTATTGAAATTATATTCATAATCTATCCATTCAATCCGATAATTCTTATTTTCTGTAGGGTTAAACTTAAACCATTTAATTTCATAAGAACTAATATGAAAAGTTCGATATGATAAAGTCAGCGAAGGGAGAGAATCTATAGTATAACAAGGTAAATCTATATTGTAAAGGACTGAAGATCCTATTTTTATTGTTTTTTCTATAGGTATATAATTTGGTGATTCTAAAATACAATTTAGAATGATAATATCACATTCAAAATCATCATTATCTGAAATATCAAGCCTTATCATGTAAAAACCATTTTCATCTGTATTAACTGAGGTAGAATCTATTTCATAGCCAGCTTCATTAGAAGAAGTTGCTAAAATTGTAGCACCTTGGATAGTTATTCTAGTAATAGCATCATATACGTAACCCTCAATTATTGCTTTCCCACCTTTAGAATCTAGACCTTTAGCGGGATCAAGGGGATTTGAATCAAATTCAGAATCTTCATATGAGCAAGAAATAATAAATAAAAAAATCATTATTAAAATATACATTTTTTTCATAATATGAATATTTTTCTTTTCCATATAATCAACCCAGAATATTTTATTATTGTATTTAAGTAAAACTCCTATAACATAATACACATTCACATACTATATCAAATAATTAATCACAAAAACGGTAAACAACAACTTTGTGAAGTACTTCTATACGTTACACCTAAATAGACCTGATGTCCATCCACGTTTATTTTATTTGTTCCTACAGGCGTATATCCAATATTATATTCCATAAAAAGACCAATGCTTTTAAAAAAAGCAATTTCCAAACCACAACCACCATAAACACCGCAAGAATAAAAGGTAACATTAATTTCATCATTATCAAATCGCTTATCTTTAGCGGACTCATCATATATTTGGAACCTAACACCAAATGGGAAATATATATCAAATACAGTCATCAAAAAATACATTCGATGGCGAATCCGCAAACCAATATCAAGGCCAAAAAGCAATGCAGTACTTTTATAAATTACATCATCGCCAATTTTACCAGTAGGATTTACTGAAGAATCACTCATAGTGAATTTCTTGAAAAATCCACGCAAGTATCCATCATAATAATCTTTATCACTCAGTTTCATATCCTCATCGCTAATGATCCAATCATATAAGAAAGCATGTTGCACAGTAAAATATTTATTCATTTCATCATCCATAGTGCTATGGAATAATGACCATCCTATTCTAATCCCTGAATATCTACTAGTTAATTCTTTTTTTCGCTGTTCAGCTGCTTTTTCGGTACGCAAAAGAAAATCTTCTTCAATTTTTTCATATTCTTTTTCCTTCTTTAACATTTTTTCTTGATATTTTACTTCTTCTTCTTTCTTATACACTTTATCCATAAATTCTTTGACCTGGCCATCTTTTCCAGTCAGCAAGTAATACGCAAGGGCATTTACACCTTCTTCAAAAAAATTGTCATACTGATATTTAATTGTTTTAATTTTGGTTACTTTTGGAATGCCATCAGCCCTGTCCATCAGACGCGCTGTAATATATATATATTCATTAGTTCTCCAAATACGTCCATAAATTATTATTTCGGCATTAGTTTTTTCCATAATTTTTCTTATACAAGCATCAGATGAACATTCCCCTAATGTCATTTTCAATGATTCATGATCAAAAAAAACACCAATGTCATCATCCGTTATAATTGAATAATTGGCATCTTTTTGAAATGTTTCTTCCATTATTTCTTTTATACGTTTTTGTAAATAATTGCTCTTGCTCATATTTTCTATTTCAAATTCACGAACATAAATTTTTTTCGTAGAAGTTTTTTTTGATTTTTTCCCCCACAAAAATGCATTTGCTGGATTACTAAATGAAAAGGAAAAAAATACCAGACTTATTGCTAATACAATATTTAAGCTTTGAATTTTCATCTTTCCTTTCACTCCAACCTGTAACTATAATAATTACTTAAAAGAAACCAAAAATAGAACCACTTATATGATTTGTCCGGAACATTACTCCTACAAGTAACTGTATGCCATCAATATTGACATCATTTTTACCTATCAAAGTATATCCACCCGAAATTTCACCAAAAAAACCCATATATCTGTTTAAAGTTACTTCCATCCCAACACCACAGGTATAGCCAAAAGAATTTAATAACTTACTGTATTTCTCACCGCCAGAAATGTATTTTTCTTCAACACGAACAAAACGACCTCCAAACATCGTATAAAAAGACCACGCCTCCCATAAAAAATATGTAGAACCAACAAATCGAATACCTACATCACCGCCAACATGTGTCATTGTTAAATTATCTTCTGGAACAGGTGAATATTTTCCTGCATAGTCATCATAATTACCTGGTGGAAGTAATTGCATTTCATTTTTAATTTTTGTATATGCATTTTCGTCTGCTATAAAATTTCTATAAAATAGACGAGAATATAAATCAATACCGTCACCAACCTCATCTTTATAACGATAAATGAAGATGTCAATAATGTAAGTAGTTAATTTAGTATAATATTTGTTATAGTTTTCATTTTGAAGATATGTAGTTTTATATTTGGATACGGGAAATCCACCATAACCTATTCGGAGAAAAGGAGAATGATTAAGACATGCCAATTTACTGTAGTATGCATCATTAATAGCCTGAAGTGTTCTTTCCCATTTTTTTTCAAACTTTTGCAATTCAAATTCTTTTTCTTCCATCCATTCTTCAAAATCTTTAATGTAAGATTCTTTTCTAGTAACAAGATATTTTGCAAGTGCATGTGATGCTTCTTCTACATATCGTTCCCTTGGGATTTTAAGTGTTTTTCGGATACTGCCACCATCTCTATACAATAATACTGCTTTAATTATAATTGTATCATTATATTCATTATACTTTTCCACAGTACCATAAATTATACAATCAGTATCAATTGCACGCATTAGCTCCTTTGCACATACATCTTCGTTAGAGCAATTTCCAAATAACATTTTTTTCTCAACCTCTTTTCCAAGGCTTTTAACATCATCATCTGATATTATGCTATAACCTTGAAATGTAACAATTGTTTCAGCTATATAATCTCTGATATCTTTACCTATATCATTAACACTCTCAACTATTTCTTCATTCTCTTCACTATCACTTTTACTATTATTTTTTATATTAGAATTAAAATCTTTAGTTATAGTAAATGGTTTAATAAATATACTCTTTACTTCTGAATTCGAATATACAACTGAATTTATGTTAAAAAAAAGTAACAACATAGAGAATAATAATATTATTATATTTTTATAGGACTTCATAATCATACCCATTTATCTATATTTTTTTACAATTTTTTCAATTTCATTAAAAGTACTATCATTAAAATTATCAAATATATATGAAATATTACCATTTTTATCAATTATTATTATTGTTGGATATTTTATTATTTTATATTTGTTTATTACTTCAAGATATCTATCAACCAAAGGAACGAAATCAACTCCAATTTCGTTTATAAAATCTTTTATATCAGAGACAATATTTACATCCTTTTTAAAAGAAGTTCCCACAAGATACACATCAAATACAGAATTGTATTTTGAATATAATTCATATAATTCTTTTATTTCTTTTTTACAATTTACACATTCAGTAAAGAAAAAAGATAATATTATAGGCTTTTTTATATCCTGAAATGGTTTAACAAGTTCACCATTAGTGTTCCTTAGATTAAATATAGGTGCTGCTTGTCCTTTTTTAACTTGCGAATAAGACATAGAAAATGAAAGTATAGATATTGCCACAAAAACGGAATACATGTAAATTATTCTTTTAAAAATATTAAAGTTAAACATACAATAATGTGCTCCCTATTACTTATAAAAATTACAACAGAATAACTTTTCTAAAATATTTTACAATAATGTGTATCTTAAATAGTATAATAATTATTTATTTACTTTGTCAATACTTTTTCCCTAATGTTATACAAGCAGGTTATGAATCAAATAGCCATATGAAAGAGTGTACCTTTAAGTTCTGTAAACATCTTATTACACTCTGTACAGTGGTACATTTTTATATTCTTATCCGTCCCCCACATCATACTGGGGGAATCTTGTGTTCCCTTGATCTTTCTTACCATACAAAATACACTGGGAATTCTTACAAGCTTCTATACTTATATCAATGGTAGTATTTATAGCGGTCTTACCTATACCATTTATAGTTTTCTCCAGTGGTATTATGATATCTGGAGGACATTAAATGTATATGTAAAATTAAGTTAATTTTTGATTGATAAAGGGCCCATAAAATTTCAGAAAGAGTGATAATAATTCATTGTCTATTTATTTAATACTAACTGAATACTGTGCTGTATTTGTCTTTTTATCATTAACCATTATTACTTCAGTTACCGCATTTGACTTAGTTTCAAAGTAATAGTAGTTTGGTTTTGGCTGCAATATGTTGTTTACTTTTTTATATTCACCTTCTCGTTCATCAAGCACCCACTTTTCTATAACCACAAGGTGTGTGTTTGGTGATAGCTTTGCCTCAAAATATTTTTTTTGTGATTCCAGTCCTATAGTTGTTCTTCCTGCATCTATTTTATCAATAAATACTTTGTAATAGCACCGTTTATCATCGTCAGGGTTGGCAATACTAATATCATGTGCAATAAAACGGAAATTTACATTGACTTCAACCGGAGCAATAATCGGTTCAACGGGTGATTCATATTTAGGAACTGATGTGCAGGATAGTAAACAACTTACTGCTGCCGCCAATACTACAATTACATACTGTTTAACTGTTTTCATGGTTTATCCCTGATTTCAATATGATATATACCATCATAGGTATCATTTAATGGCTTCACAATACAGTATCCTTTACCATCGATTATTTCATGTACGGTTGCAGACTTTCCCGCTTTAACTTTAGCTGTTTGTAAAATGTATCCCAATGAATCCGTAACCGAAAATGAAACAGGTATTTTTTCATGTGCAGTAACAACAAAATACTTTTTTTGTCTTCCTTTATACTGCAGTATAAAATAATCGGTATCTGCTTTCTTTGATACATAGCCGGCTATTGAATTACCCTGTACTGTAGTAGCCTGTTCTTTTGTATCATTGGGTTCAATGTCAATCATATCAGATATATTAACAGGAACTATCGCTACTGCATAATGATTATCAAGATCAAGCTGGCCACGTTTTGCCCAAACCTTTACATAAAATGGTGTACCAATAAAAAGATTAGGGTGCAATTCTTTCTGGCCGGTGCCTTCATTATTCACTGAGTACAGTTCTTCACCTTTTGTATTGTAAATTGCAAACAGTATATCCAGAGACATGGGTGGTGTTACTTCAACACGATACCATTTATTTTCTGAACTATCGCCACTATAGCTATAGAAATCCACATCACTATCTGGATATATTCTACCCAGTATGGTATCAGTCACAATTGGTGTTGCTGACTGCAGTATATTATTTGGTTCAATCTCGGTTGTATTATCGTAGCCACGTATGGTTACCGTTACGCTATAGGGTGTTTCATTGTTTGCTGAATAATTTTTTGCAGCAACCATAATATAATAGTTTCCCGCAACTGATAAGCCAATTCCTTTTGCTATCTGACTTACTCCCTGCCCCTGTGGATTTGAAGAAAACAACACTGTGCCCTGTGCGTCAACAATATCAAGCTGAGATTCAATGTCAGTAACTCCAGTTACCTCAACATCGCATACTACCGGAACCTCCTCCACATAAAACGTAAACCAATCCTCTTCACGATTGGGATTTACCGCATTGGTATTTGCTTTGTTAAATGCAGGCGAGTAGTATCCGCGCACTGGAACACCTACTGGTATTGGGTTTGCTGATAATATAGTATCATTGGGCTCAGACTCAAAGCCCTCTGCATCTTCCTGATTGATTAACAGTGTATATGCATTTTCAGTATTTTTAATTCGCTGATCTTTATCACCATGTGAAACGGAAACATAGTATCTCCCCAGCTCAACCTTAAATCCCCGTAATCGTTCGGGTGCTGATTTACGCATATCATCAACATACTTCAATGGCACAATACCATCATCACCAGCTTTCCACACAGTAAATGAAATATTCACACCCTTGATGGCAGAAACGCTTATGTCAAAAAGTACCGGCTCATTAACATCTACCATATAAAAATCAACATCACTTTCAGTATTAATAAAACCATTAACCGGCTTGCCAACACTTATAAGGTTTGCTTGCGTATAAGTATCATTGGGTTCAATTTCAAGGAGTGTTTCTTTTTTGCACGAACTTAACAGCATAATGCAACAAAGCACCATGCTTAACGATAATTGTATTTTTGCCATACACATTCCAATCCAATCCATGATTTTTGTATATAATATAGTAAACAGTCCAGCTGAATTGTTACTATCTGTGCAATTAAAGTCAAGTATCATTTTTGGTTGACAGTAAATTTGTCTTGAGATTTGATTTTTAAAAATTAGCACGTTACTTACATCATTTCAGCGATTCTATACATTCATAGGAGATATGTCATGACCACAAAATCAAAACTGTATGTTGCAGGGATTGTATTAGCAATTCTTTTGCTTTCTGGTGTATATCTGTACTTTAAGTACTTTTTCACGTATGAACAGAAGAATATTGTGCAGCGGAAAATTGAAACAATAACCGGACAAAATCTTACCATTACCGTATTTGGGTATGATGGCAGGATAATTAAGCGCTGGTACGGCGTTCAAAAGATCACCACACCTAAAGATGGCCGTAACTATTCTTATTTCTATACCCGTGAAGGGAAATATGTACAGATACCTGCCAGTGTGTGGTACATTGCCGAAGAGGAGTAATTGTGCTTGACCAGAGCATTCAATACATTAAAGGGATTGGCCCCAAACGTGCAGAGCTTTTAAAACAGGAACTGGGCATTGAGACCGTTGAGGACCTGCTTTACTTTTTACCAAGGAAATATATTGACCGTTCCAACACTAAATTAATCAAAGACTGTTTTGTTAATGACATTGTGACAGTTACCGGAATTGTTAAGCAGGTAAAAATTTCAGGCCACAGGCGTAAATTTCTTGAAGTTGTTATAGACGATGGCAGTGATACGTTATCAGGTGTTTTTTTTGGCGGTATTCAGTATTTCCTTAAACTCTTTGAAGTGGGCGACACGGTACTCTTTTCTGGCAAAGTGGATTATTACACTACCAAGCAGATAGTTCATCCGGAGTATGATTTTATAGGCGATAGTTCCGATGCATTGCACACAGGCAGGATAGTACCACTATACCCCTCAACAGAAACACTCAAATCGCATGGATTTAATTCACGGGTTTTTAGAAAGATTATTTACAACGCACTTGAATTAGCAAAGCAGCATATCCAGGAACCTTTTGACAGTGAGATGGTTGAAAGGCTAAAACTTATGCCACTGTCACAGGCTATTCAACACATTCATTTCCCTGCTACAATGGATGAAGCACATCATGCACGTTTGCGATTGGCCTTCAATGAACTTTTTTTCCTACAATATTATTTACATCTTTCACGGCACTATATCAGAGAAACACATAAACATGCAAAACCTCCTATAAACGATTCTCTGTATAGCGATTTTATCCAAACCCTGCCATTCAAACTTACTGATGACCAGATAAAAGCTATACAGGAAATTATTAATGATTTACAAGCAGATTTCCCCATGAACCGCTTGTTACAGGGCGATGTTGGTTCTGGCAAAACGATAGTGTCTATGATTGCAAGCCTTGCTGTTATAAGCCGTGGACAGCAGGTTGCCTTCATGGCACCAACGGAAATACTGGCACAACAGCATTATGCTACATTCAAAAAGTTTTTACCAGATTCTGTAACTGTACAGCTTCTTACCGGTTCAACACCTGCTGCCGTACGCAAAGAAATTCTTGCAGGCTTAAACAATGGATCTATCAATATCATCATTGGCACCCATGCTCTGATTCAGGAACACGTGCAATTTGCAAACCTGGGATTTATTATTATTGATGAACAACATCGCTTTGGTGTTAATCAGCGCGCAAGTCTCAGAACCAAAGGCTATATGCCAGATCTGCTAGTCATGACTGCAACGCCCATTCCACGGTCACTATCGCTAACATTGTATGGTGATCTGGACATTTCAATAATAAAACAAAAGCCTGCAAACAGAATTCCTGTTACAACACTTGCCTTTCCATCATCAAAACTTGAAGCTGTGTATCGCTCACTGGAAAAATATATGAATGAAGGCAGACAGATATATTACGTACTGCCACTAATTGAAGATTCAGAAAAACTGGATTTAAAATCCGCAACAGCAACCTATACACAGCTTGTGAAGCGATTCCCAACAAAAACGATTGCCCTGTTACATGGGAAGCTGCCCAATGAAGAAAAAGAAAAAATTATGCAGCAATTTAATAATCACACCATTGACCTTCTGGTCAGCACAACTGTTATTGAGGTTGGAATTGATGTTGCAAATGCATCAATTATTGTTATAGAACATGTTGAACGGTTTGGGCTTTCACAGCTTCATCAGTTACGTGGTCGTGTTGGGCGTGGTGAATACAAATCGTTTTGCGTTTTAATTTATCCTGATGATATACCTCAGGAAAGTATGCAACGCATACATATTTTAACAACAACCGATGATGGCTTTGTTATAGCAGAAGAAGATTTGAAAATGCGTGGAGCAGGTGAATTCATTGGCACCCGTCAGCACGGACAGGGTATAGCGTTTGAATTTGCAGATCCCATCAACGATTTTGAACTTATCAGTATAGCCCGGGAAGAAGCACAAAAGCAGGTAGAAAGATTAAAAGATATTCCTGCGCTTTTTGAAAATATTAAACGAACACAGGCAATGAATATACTGGAAGGATTAAGAAAAAAACATATACTGGCACTGCTATCGTAATCAGCTTATTTACCGCAACAGTTTTTATATTTCTTGCCACTGCCACATGGGCAAGGATCATTACGACCAATTTCAGTTCCGGTTTGTTGCTGAATTGCTTCAATGATATTCTTATTATTCATTTTTTGTAAATTAAAGATTTTAGCGTGTTCCTTTAATGCAATTTGAGTATCCCACATTACCCGTACAAAGCCTGTTAATTTTTTCAGGAAAGTAGTATCACTGGCAAAATCCTCCTGTGACCACTTTTCTTCCATGCTAATAATTAAAGCTTTCAGGAGATTAACATTGCCAATAAATATTGAATATATTTTATTCACTTTTTCGTTTTTCAGCATTTCATCTAATTGGCCTGTGGATAAATATTTTAAAAACGTTTCAGCACGCATGATGGAAGCATTCACATACGCTGTATATGCTTCGCGGGTTTTCATGTCAAAATCCGGCTGCTCAAGTTCACTGTCATCAAATCGTTGCAATCGTAACAGGTAAAACCACAATGACTCAATCTGATCTGCCACATCTTTATTTTCCAGCACTTCTTCACTAAAAAAATCTTTTATAAGTGACCGCAACGTAAAACTGCCTGCTGAAGCCTGTACTCCTAAAATAGCAGCTTTAAGATTATATATGTCTACAGGTATATTATTCTTATCCAGAATCTTTTTAAGATTTTCATCACCTTTATATTGTTTAACTGTGAACATAGTAATCCTTCACCCTACTTGAATATTGTTCTATCAACAAAGCGGTTAAAAATTAATATTTGTTTCTGATTATAAACCTGTAAGGCCTTTTGTTTTATAAACGATTTGCGGTCCAGCTTTTTTAATGTTTCGGGATTCAATGTTCCAAGATATGCATCAATTTTTGCAACAAACTCGTCTATCTCAGAAAAATATTTTTTTGAAACCTGCCTGCGAATAAGATCAAGAGCATTTACACTGTCAAATGGCAAATCTCTGTTATTGACGTTATTATCACACCATTCTAAAACAATTGTCTTTAAAAATTCATATGGAATCAACTTCTTGATTTTCTTGCCATCCCTTGAACTGAAACAGTACCCTTCACCTGATATCTGGATATCAGCTAAAAGCAAACGAAATATGGTATGTGGCCCTAAATGATAATAAAACAACCATTGATCATTTTCAGGAATATCAAAATATTCAACACTTTCATGCAAGATAGATACATTTTTTTTACTGATAAACTCAATAAAATCTTCAACAATATCATACTTTTCTTTATCGATAGATAGTTTTAATAAAGCCCTCCGTAATTCTGATTTCATCTGGTCATCAGTCAATTGTGTTTTGGTATAATAGACCATATACTCCAGATCTTCCTGTTCAATCTTCAATACATTTTCATCAACCGGTAGAATATATGGTTCACGAGTATTCCATGGCTTTGTGCCTTTAACTGTAAATGGAACTGTACTTTGCTGGGTACTGTATTCAGATTGAGTTTTACTTTTACTTATTTCATATTGTTGTTGTTTATTATATTCATTGGAATCGGAAGATTCTTCCATACCAGCAGGAGAAGTTAACGGTGATGGTTTGTGGATATCATGCTTTAAAGCTTCTGATTGATCTTGTGCGAATTCAGAGGTGTCCAGTTCATTTAACAAACTTTGCACTGTATATGATTTAAATTCATTAAATTGCAATTTGGAACGTATATCAGCATCAGACAGATTATAATGATGAGAAAGTAACCCTAAATGATTGGCAATTAATTCCAGTAACACATCTGTAGCTTTACACAGGCTGTTTCCTTCAACAATAATATCATTAAGTACTGATGAAAGCTGTTTGCCACCCTCAGCAAAGTTAAACACTGCGGATTGTTTTTCAAGCTCTGTCCAATCTTTTTTAACAATACTATTAAATGAACGCAATAACAAATATATTTCTTTAAGTACTATAAAGTCAAGCCTGTTATCATCAGGATAATCATCGGGAAAATAAAGGGGAAAGTCTTTAGTTGCTTTTCGTCTTAAATTTGCTTCGTTTATTTCACCAATAAATTTATCCGTAAGAATTTCAATATCTTCAATAGTTTTAAAAATGGAGTAAGACGATTTCTTTATTACAGGAACTACCTGTTCAGGAACCTCCGTTATATCCAAACGTGACCGTAAAAGCTTTGCCAATTCAATATGCCTGTGTATTCCACTGGACAGCCCGCGCTTAAAAAATTTTACCACTTCTGATATGTTTTTTTTCTCAGGTAATGGTATATCATGTATCGTTTCATCTAGTTCACTATCAAGGACATGTTCTTTAAAATGCTTTGCATGTGCTTTCTGAGCTGTATAATCCTTATCACTATCAATATCCTGTAATAACCTGTCCAGTTCATCATCTATCATACAAACCCCAAACACTTTATGTTGGAATCACTTCTTTATCATCCAGCAAAGGTTTTTGCGATGCTTTCTTTTTTATTTTTTCTATTTTAGGCTCTTCGTCAGGCTGTTGTGGATTTTCGCCATTATGAATAGGCGGTAATGGTTCACCTTTCATTAATAGTTCAATTTCCTGAGCATTCAGAGTTTCACGTTCTATGAGATTTGTTGCAAGCAACTCAAATTTATCACTGTTTTCTTCTATCAGCTTTATTGCTCTGTCTCTGCAACTGGTGACGATATCATGAACTTCTTTATCAATAAGCTGTGCTGTTTCTTCGCTGTAATCTCTGTGCTGAGCTATCTCACGTGCCAGAAAAATCTGTTCTGTTTTTTTGCCAAATGCTAACGGGCCCAGTGTTTCACTCATACCCCATTCACACACCATGCGGCGAGCAATATCAGTAGCACGTTCAATATCATTGCTTGAACCTGTTGTAACCTGCCCAAATTTTATCTTTTCAGCAACGTGGCCACCAAATAAAATGGTGATCTGATTGAGCCAGTATTCTCTATTATGCAAGTGGCGTTCTTCTTTGGGCAAATGCATGGTTAAGCCTAACGCCCTTCCACGAGGAATAACGGTCACTTTGTGCACAGGGTCGGCTCCGGTAAGTATACCCAGCAATGCATGCCCAGCTTCATGATAGGCAATAACCTTTTTTTCTTCGGCAGAAATGAGGACTGACTTTCTTTCAGGACCCATTAATACTTTGTCCTTGGCATCCTCCATCTCGAGCATGCTCACGCGCTTTTTATTGCGCCGTGCAGCAAGCAGTGCAGCCTCATTAACAAGATTTGCCAGATCTGCACCAGTAAATCCAGGTGTACCACGGGCAATAACTTTTAAGTCTACATCCTTTGCCAAAGGGATTTTGCGGGTATGAACAGCTAATATCTTTTCCCTTCCCTTGATATCAGGTATGTCAACGACAACCTGACGGTCAAAACGGCCTGGCCTGAGCAACGCCGGGTCAAGTACATCAGGCCTGTTGGTAGCAGCAACAATAATAACACCTTCGTTAGTTTCAAATCCATCCATCTCAACAAGAAGCTGATTCAACGTCTGTTCACGTTCGTCATGGCCACCACCCAGTCCAGCACCACGAAGCCTTCCCACAGCATCTATCTCATCAATAAATATGATGCAGGGAGCATTACGCTTTCCCTGATCAAACAGGTCACGTACCCGCGATGCACCAACCCCAACAAACATTTCCACAAAATCAGAACCACTGATGGAAAAAAATGGCACACCAGCCTCACCAGCAACAGCCCGTGCAAGTAAGGTTTTGCCTGTACCAGGAGGCCCTACCAGAAGAACCCCTTTAGGTATCTTTGCACCTATGGTAATAAATTTCTTGGGGTCTTTTAAAAATTCAATGATTTCCTGAAGTTCAACTTTAGCTTCATCAACACCTGCCACATCGGCAAACGTTACTTTATTTTTTGTTTCAGGCTGTAATTTAGCCCGTACTTTGCCAAAACTCATTGCCTTGTTTCCGGTAGACTGTATCTGGCGTATCATAAAAAACCAGATAAACCCAAAGAAAAGAAGCCACGGCAGAAAATTGAGTACACCTTTCCAGAAAAGATTATCATCAACCTCTTCGCCTTTAATTTCAACCCGATTATTAATAAGTGTTTTTATTAAATCAGGATCCTGATATGGAATAACCGTCTCAAAAAGATAGACTTTGTCGCCTTTGGTAAAGGTTCCTTCAATTTTTTTGCCATTAACTATCGTAACTGATTTAACTTTATTTTCATATACTTTCTTTATGAAATCACTATATTGAAGCTGCTCAACTTTCTGAGTATTCATATCATTCATTCTGAATATGGCGATAGCAAGTAGCGCTATAAGCAAAAGCAGAGCAACCTGTTTAGCAGCTTTATTCATAGAATCACCCGTGATTATCTGTTTTGATCAAGAAGTTATACATATATTTTACTGTAGTCTTTACTTACAAGATACTACAAATACAGAAATACTCAAATAAATTTATTGTACCAAATCCAACTTTTATCAATTAGCCGGATAACAGACATTTCAGTTTAATCAAGAGGCATTTCATACATTATTGCTATGCCAGTAACGAATAACAAGCATTTTTTGACCATTTTCCGGCAAAAAAGAAGGTGAAACCTCAGCTTTTATGGCACCTGTAACATCAAACAATACAGCAGCTATCTGATTATCGATAACAATCAGTGGCACAAGATTTTTTTGTTCCGGAGTAAGCCGGTAATCAATATATAAGCGTTTCAGTGTCCGTTTACCCGTTTTACGGACAAATGCATCACCAGTTCGCTTATTCCTGATAACAATATGGTCACATCCGGTATAGCGAAGTATTAGAGTACCGCTTTCAGATGATTGCACATCACTTGATTCAGCAACAGCGCATTGAACGGTAATACCGGCCTGTGTAACAGTTACAGTTTTCCCCACCGGAAGATTATATTCATAGTTACTATCGCCCATACATAAAGGCTGTGAAGAAAAAATTAAAAACGATGTGGTAGTGCGATAGCGCCTGTATATGTAGATTCCTTTTCCTTCAAAAAGAGTAATATTCTTTTTCTTTGAAAAATGCGCACGATACAGTGCATCCAGAATATCAGAATCAACATATTTTTTGAGATAGTTACTGATAATATATGCACAGTAAAATTTAAATATATATTCACTGTGTGCAATGGCATTTTCCTGCACCTGTATTAATCCAGGTTGCTCTTGAATAAATCCTGGATACAGCGCATGCATCAGGTCATTGATGCTCCGGGTTGCATCCTGTGCCTGTTTCTGAAGATTAAGCAATGCTTCATCATAGTGTGGAAACCGCTTTTGAATAACCGGCAGTACACTGTGGCGTATATAATTTCTAAGATATGTAGTATCATCATTGGTACAGTCATGCCGGTAAGATAACTCATTATGTTTTAGATATGCATACACCTCATCCTGTGACAGCACCAGCAAAGGACGTATTACGATTCCCTGTGCCAGTGCTATTGCTTCTAAACCCTGCAATCCTGTTCCCTGAAACATACGCATAAGCAGTGTTTCAATCTGATCATTTTTTGTGTGCGCAGTTGCAATTTTACTATAGCCGTAATGTTGTGCTATCATGTGTAATCGTGTATAGCGGTATTCTCGTGCCTGCTGTTCAAAACTTTTTCCGGGTTCTTTATGTTTTGCAAAATCAAATCGTTCAATAAAAGCCGGGATCCCATACCGTGAAGCCTGATTCATGACAAACAAAAGATCGTCAAACGATTCCTTACCCCGCACTTTATGATCAAGATGATACATTGCAATGGTGCATCCAAGGTGCTCACGTAGCATATACAGTACATGTAATAGTGCCATTGAATCCTTGCCGGCAGACACTGATACCAGTACTCTATCGCCAGGCACAATAAGGTTATTATCCTGTATAAATGTATAAACTTTTTGTACAAGGTTATTCATATAACGGGAGTTATAATAATCATTTCATACATATCAATACTATATCCGTTATAAGCACTGTGGGGATTCTTGCAATATATTTTTATGTCAAGCACTCAGTGCTTTTTGCACTATTGTGGGGTGTGGTCCCCAGTAAAATTTACAAAAAAATATGTTTTCTTCATCCCCAATTTCAAAAGTATAACCACTATAGCGATAGTTATCGGTATAGTAATCTTCATCTTCTTCAGCTTTTGCTAAAAATTCCAAAAATTCATACAATACATTATCCAGACAATATGCAATAACCTTTGCCAATGACATCTTCCATAGCTTCTTCACATCAAGAAAAAACTCATACTCATCATTATATAATACCAGATGCAATCTCTTCCACTCCCCTTCGTTACGTGTTCTGTATTGTATTTGTTTAAAGTACTGTATATCACCTTTTTCACACAAAGCAGCAAAACTTATTATTGAGGATATAAATGTCCTGAGCGACATGTTTTTCTTTTCTGCATAAAATTTCAATATTTCAAGATGTTTGTATGAAATGCACGTGGTGGTTTCAATATACATATGCTTTCCCTTCCAAAGTAGTTTTATATTTTTGATTTGATTTTATCGTAATAACTTATAATAATTTTTCAAGCATAAAATAATATTTTGAAAAATCAAATATAAACTAACATTAGGTGTCAACTGAAATCTATACTAATTTTTTGCTAAAACATTTAGAATTTTTTATTGCCACAGTGATAATAACAAATAATTTTTGTACATCCTTTACATCCATAATTATGCTATTGACCTTGCAGGTATTATAGTTTAAAATAGCTCAAAGATAATCCGTTTTAGAAGGAGATAGTTACCATGGACATCACCATTCAAAAACGAATAGAACAATGGCAAAATCCACCATTCGATACCAGCACTATACAGGAGATAAAACAACTTGTTGCACAAAATAATGAAAAAGAGCTGTACGAACGCTTTTATACCACACTTGAGTTTGGTACAGGCGGACTTCGTGGAATCATTGGTGCTGGCACCAACCGAATGAACATTTACACCGTTGGCATGGCAACACAGGGGCTGGCAAACTACATTGTACACCAGGGAAATGCTGCAAAAGGTGTAGTTATAGCATATGATTCACGCAGGATGTCAGATGTATTCTCAAAAGAAGCAGCTTCTATATTAGCGGGCAATGGGATTAAAGTATATCTTTTCAAGGATATCATGCCCACACCAATCTGTTCATTTGCAATACGCCATTACAATGCTACAGCAGGTATTGTTATCACAGCCAGCCATAACCCACCAGAATATAACGGATATAAGGTATACTGGGAAGACGGCGGTCAGGTTGTCCCGCCCCAGGATAAAGAAATAATACGTGAAGTTTCAAAAATACAGGACATTACACAAATTAAGAAGATGAATTTTGATGAAGCGATAGCTCATGGCATTATATTGTTAGTTGGCGATGAAATCATTGAAAGCTATGCCCAGAAACTTTCACAGGTACGATTCAAATCCGATGATCTATCGCCAATACACATTGTATACACGCCATTACATGGTACCGGTTACCGTATTGTTCCTCATATACTCAAAACATCTGGGTTCCCCAATGTTCATATAGTTGAACAACAGGCAATCCCTGATGGCAACTTCCCCACTGTCAAATCACCCAATCCTGAAGAACCCGAAGCGCTTACACAGGCCATTGAACTTGCACAACAAATCAATGCCGATATAGTGTTAGCAACTGACCCCGATGCTGACCGCATGGGTGTAGCATTCAAGGATGACAATGGGCAATATACACTCATTAACGGAAATCAGATAGGCAGCATGCTTCTGTATTATATACTGTTACGATTGCAGCAACTAAACAGGTTACCTAAAAATGGATTTGTTGTAAAAACAATAGTTACCACTGACCTGCAGCAGGAGATAGCTCGTCATTTCAATGTTACTATTGAAAATGTCCTCACAGGATTTAAATGGATTGCAAAAAAGATGAAGGATTATGAAGGGTCACATGTATTTATTTTTGGTGGCGAAGAAAGTTATGGATATTTACCTCTTGATTTTGTGCGTGACAAGGATGCAGTAAGCTCCTGCTATTTCTTTGCCGAAATGGCACACTGGCTGTATTCACACAATAAAACACTGAAAGACTTTTTATATGAAATATACACTCAGTTTGGCTATTACAACGAAAAGCTTGTTTCGCTTACACTGAAGGGTGTGGAAGGCATTCAAAAGATACAATCCATCATGAAGCACTTTAGAAGTAATCCACCCAAACAACTGGCCAGAACCACTATTACTGCAATTCTTGACGTCAAACAGGGAACCCTTACTGATGTAATGAGTGGTACCACAAAAGCTGTGGATTTGCCTGCATCGGACGTGTTGCAGTTTACGTTAGAAAATGGCTCAAAGGTAACCATGCGTCCTTCGGGAACTGAACCCAAAATCAAGTTTTATTTCAGCTCACGTAAAAAGGGAACAGACATCAAACAACTGGAAGAAGAAGTAACACGGTACAATGAAACGTTAGCAAAAGAATTATTGAGTACAATTGAATCGGTCATTACATAACTACAAAGCATTTATACTATGCTTTAATCTACAAATTTTTGTTGCCATGTCCACAACCACCAGATCTATGAATTTACAGTTTAGTGGCATTGAACGTCTTGTATGGGCAAAGCCACTGCACTTTATTAAAGTGTAGCAATCTCATCCTAAACAAAAGAGATTGCCTGTCTTTGCTTGCAATGATTATGGTGAGTAAGGCAGGAGTGTTCTTCAAATCTTTTGCATAATTTCTTCTTCTTTTTTCTGCATTTTTCTTTTTTTGTATAACGATTGTTCATGGTCATATCCCAACAGGTGCAGCACTCCATGTACCAGTAATCTCTTTAATTCTTCTTTCAGGGTCACTCCATATTCTATAGCCTGCCTTCGGGCAGTCTCCAGTGAAATGAAAATATCGCCTAAATGTTCTTTTGTGGTAACATGTGGCATGGGTGCTTCACGGTAGGCAAAAGATATGACATCGGTTGGACCTTTTTTTTTGCGATAGGTTTTATTAATATGAGCTATCGCCTCATCATTTGTTATAATGAGTGTAACAACTACATTATCAACTTCTTGCCCCTGTAAAACAGCAGCTATAATTTTTTTGCAAAACGCGGCTAAATCTTTAGGCATCGTGATGTGCTCACGTTCAACATTAACCTTGATTGCCATTGGATGATTTTTTCTCCAATCGGTTTATTGCTTCCTTTGTGGGATATTCAATACGTGAATGGAATATGCCCTGTAACACCTGTACAAACGCATTCTGAATTTTGTTTAATTCATTTAAGTTAATATCTGCCCGTTCCAGGTCACCTTCATTCAGCCTATTATAGATTATTCGTTTTACCAGTGTTTCCAATTTTTCTAGTGTTGGCTCCTGTATTGAACGCGATGCAGCTTCAATTGCATCCGCCAGCATGACAATTGCGGTTTCACGTGTATGTGGTTTGGGGCCAGGATACTGAAAATCACTTTTCTGTATACTATTCCCGTTAGTGGTGCCTTCTTCAAGTGCCTGATGGTAAAAATATGTCATCACTGTTTGTCCGTGATGCTCACGGATAAAATCAATGACCATTTCAGGAAGATTATTTTTTCGTGCCAGTTCAACGCCCTTTTCAACATGTGAGATAATTAATCTACAATATTCAAGGGCTGACATATCCTTAGCACGTGGGTCGGTAACCTTATTCTCAATATAAAAATTTGCGTCCTGAATTTTTCCTATATCATGGTAGTACCCGCCAACACGTGCCAGCAATGCATTAGCACCAACCTCCTTGCATGCAGATTCTGCAAGTGTTGCCACCATCAGTGAATGATTATAGGTTCCGGGTGCCTTGATAAGCATCTCTTTAAATATTGGCGCATTGAGGTCCGATAGCTCCAGCAACTTAAACTTTGTTGTAACACCAAAGAGGTTTTCATATACCGGGAACACACCAAAGACAATTATTGCATTAATGATACCTGCTATAAAAGCCAATCCAACGTTATTTGCAATGATGCCAAATTGCATTTCCTGCATCAATCCAACAGCAATGACTATTACCGAATTAATAAGCCCTAAGGTAACACCACCACGTAAAAAATCAGAACGACGTTCAACATCACCAACAACGAATACACCTGATAATGCGGAACTGAATGCCAATAGTAATGTGGTAAAGTCGCCTTTCATGCTTACCGTTACAAAGAACACAATATACACACCAATCAACATGGCAATGTGCATGTTGTACATGATTGCAAGTACCATCGTGACCAGGGGAATAGGTAAAAGAAGTGGGAAGAACAAACCCTCAAATGCCCTTCCCTGCCACCTGGCTATAAAAAAGGCAATAACAATAAAAGCCAGAACAAGGGTAAACACTATCAGAGGCATCTTATTATCAACAACCAGGTTGCTATAATAGGTGATGAGAAAATAGCCAAAGATGACTAAAAATCCCAACTGAATAAGAAGCAGCCCTATAATAAAACTTGATCCAGAGAAGTGCGCATTCTTATTAATAATATTAATTTTTTGCAACATATCCTCTGTTATGGTATCACCTTCACGGGCTATTGACTGGCCTTTCTTTATCACCCGGGTAACAGGTTTTACCGACTGGACAGCTTCAGCTATTCTTCTTTTTGTTTCTTCCTCATTATAAAAAAGATTTGGCTGCAACAGACTGATGATAACAGAATTTACTGCATATAACGCATCACTGGAAGGTTTGTTAAGAATATCTTTGCTTATGACTGGCACCAGCGATTGTATTTTTTTCATATCTACTAATGCATCAACATTCAACTGTTTTTCTTTTAGTTCTGAAGCACTTCCCACTACCCTCACAATAACATGATTTGACTGTAATCGTAATGGATTGGTATATGGCTTTTCCAGAATACCATTATTATATATTTGTAATAAAATTTTATTCAGGTCCCGGTGAAGAAGCTGTTCATCATATTGCAACAATCCCATTAACACCCTATCAGAATACTGCAGATAATCAGGCAACATTGTCCTCAGCAACAACACCTGCTTTGAAGGGCTACTATCGGGCATTTGTTCTTTAACTTTAATTACTGCCTCACATAGCATGTTGCTTATTTTAAGCTTATCCTCTACAATGGATTCATTGAGGTCAAAGATTGCTGGCATTGCTTCGGCAATACGGTTTTTTTCAATTTCGGTTTCTATCGATACAGGGTATTCTATTGTCATGGGTGCACGAATATCTTCACGCGCTATATCCCCAGCCTGATAACTGTATGTAGCACCTATCCTGTTTAATGTAAGAAGGGCAGTAGCGGTAATAATAACTATCAATGTATAAATAAAAGAAGCTTTCAGGCTTTTCTTTTTGAAAGCAAACTGTATGCCCCTTTTAAAAACCATAAATGAATTTAACATATCGGTAACCGGATTGTATTATTCAGCATGTTGTTCATATGCCGCAATAATTTTTTCAACTATTGGATGACGGCAGATGTCCTCTTTTGAAAATTGAATGAAGGTAATCTCTTCAATACCATGGAGAATTTTTTGTGCAGCAAGTAAACCAGATTGTCGTGGTTTTTCCAGATCTATCTGAGTAATATCGCCAGATATAACCATCTTTGAACTGTTACCCAGACGTGTTAAAAACATCTTCATCTGGGATGAAGTGGTATTCTGTGCTTCATCAAGTATAATGAATGCCTTATTGAGTGTACGTCCGCGCATATAGGCTAGCGGTGCAATCTCTATAATCCCTTTTTCCATATACTTGGAAATTCTTTCATAGGGAAGAATATCAAACAGGGCATCATACAGTGGCCTTAAGTATGGATTGATCTTCTGAATAAAATCACCGGGTAAGTATCCTAAACTTTCACCTGCTTCAACAGCAGGCCGTGTTAAAATAATGCGCTCCACCCTGCCCGTTAACAGGAACTTTACACCTACAGCTACCGCCAGATATGTTTTTCCTGTCCCGGCCGGCCCAATGGAGATAGTGATGGGGCTTTTATGGATTGCCGACATGTAATTTGCCTGATTGATTGTCTTGGGTACAATGGTTTTCCCCGTTTCAGGGATAACTATCTTTAGTCTGTTGATTTCATCAGCATCTACTTTAATCCCCTGATTAATAGAAAGTGCCAGGTAGCGTATATCAAAATCATCAAACTCATAGAGGGAATCACGCATATATAAATAATCACCCATCAGGTGCAAAAGCTGTAAAGCTTTAGCGGCATTATCTCCGGAAGCTTCAACTATCAGGGTATTGCCACGGGGGATGATCTTGACATCAAGAAGCTTTTCAATTGCTTTGATATTCTTATCTTTATACCCACATATGCGTTTGTAAATAGATATATCATCAATTTCAAATTTTGTATCTACCATTATAATTCAACCACCTTGATAGATAGCTCTTTTAACTGCTGTGCACTCACAGGCGAAGGCGCTTCACTCATGAGGCACTGCCCTTTTTGCGTTTTGGGGAATGCAATCACATCACGTATTGAATTGCGTTTGAGTAACAGCATCAGGATCCTGTCCAACCCCAGTGCTATCCCACCATGAGGCGGTGCACCATATTTTAATGCATCCAGCAAAAATGAAAACTTTATTTTTGCCTCTTCCTCGGAAATACCAAGGATGCCAAACATCTTTTTCTGTAATGGCATGCGGTTAATTCGGATAGAACCACCGCCAATTTCAACACCATTCAGTACAACATCATATGCCTGCGCCTTGATGTCTTGAGTTGTTTGCGGAGTAACAGTATCAAGCATTGGCTCGCATTCAGGTTTTGGCGCTGTAAACGGATGATGCATTGCATAGTAGCGGCCTTCCTCAGCATCATATTCCAGAAGAGGAAAATCAACCACCCACAGGAAGTTGAGTTTATTTTCGTCAATTAAATTAAGCTGCTGGGCAATCTTGATACGCAGATTGCCCAGTGCATCATTGACAATCTTTGGCTTATCACAGGAAAAAATAATGAGTGCATTGGAATTGAGTTTTAACCTGTCAACAAGCTTTTGCTTTTCACTATCGCTTAAAAATTTTGCTATCCCTGTTTCAAAAGCACTCCCCGTATAACGCACACTTGGCAGCCCCATTGCTTTAAACGTGCGCACATAATTAATGTATTCATCAATCATTGCCCGTGAAATTTTGCCTTCATCGTTAATAACTATCGCCTTAATTATGCCACCATTTTCCAGTGCTGCCTTAAAAACATTAAACGTCGAATTGGTAAAGATATCACTTACATCATTCAGCTCAAGTCCAAAACGTGTGTCAGGGGCATCTTTGCCATAGCGCTGCATAACTTCATCATACGTGAATACAGGGAATGGAGTTGCAATTTCTTTATCCAGCACCTCTCTAACTATCTCTTTCAAAAGCCCTTCAATAATTTTCATAACCATTTGAGGATTGATAAAAGACATTTCTAAGTCCACCTGGGTAAACTCAGGCTGGCGGTCATTGCGCAGGTCCTCATCACGGAAGCATTTTGCAATCTGAAAGTAACGGTCAAAACCAGATATCATCAAAATTTGTTTAAAAAGCTGTGGCGATTGCGGCAGTGCATAAAACATACCACGATTAATACGGCTTGGAACAAGAAAATCACGCGCACCTTCAGGAGTGGACTTATTCAGTATAGGCGTTTCAACTTCAATAAACCGGTTATCACTAAGATATCGCCGTATTGTCTGCATAACCTTATGGCGTACTATAATAGCTTCCTGCATATCAGCCCTGCGAAGATCTAAATACCGGTACTTCAACCGCACCTCTTCGTTCAGGTTAGTATAGGTATCAATGGGAAATGGTGTCACCTCAGACTCTGATAAAATGGAAATATCCTGCCCAATAACCTCTATCATGCCTGTTTTCAAATTGGGATTGACTGTTTCATCAGAACGCTTTGCAACCTGGCCGGTTACAAAAATACAGTATTCATTTTTCACTTTATCAGCATTTTCATACGCG
>JARYLT010000160.1 GCA_029907515.1 Spirochaetota bacterium
TGTAATCAATGAGGTTATTCTACAAGATAAAAAATATATGTTGAAAAACTGTAAAATATTAAGTATTTTAATATATAATAAAATTTCATGTTTATAAAATGAGGTATATGTGAATAAAATAATACAAAATAGTAAAATATCGGGAAATGTGGGCAAGGCTATAATTGAAGCCCCGTATATTGCACACCACCGTAAGGCAGGCCAATTTGTCATCGTAATAGTTGATGAGGTAGGTGAACGAATCCCTCTCACTATTGCTGATTCTGACAGGGAAAAAGGTACCATTACCCTGTATTATCAGATTGTGGGGACCTCTACCCATAAACTATCGCTAAAAAAAGAAGGTGAATATATATATGATGTTGCAGGACCTCTGGGACACCCCACGGACATACGTAACTATGGAACAGCGGTGTGTGTGGGTGGTGGCATTGGTATTGCTGCCGTGTACCCTATAGCAGTTGCTATGAAGGAAGCGGGGAATTTTTGTATAAACATTATTGGTGCACGGAATAAAGATTTATTGATACTTGAGCAGGAACTGAAAGCAAAAAGTGACCAGATTATTGTTACTACCGATGATGGGTCATATGGCATTAAAGGGTTTGTAACTGATGAATTGAAAAAGATTCTTGATTCTAAGAAAGTTGATATTGTGGTTGCAGTGGGGCCTGTACCCATGATGAAAGCGGTCAGTGAACTCACACGCACGTATAATGTAAAAACGCTGGTAAGCCTGAATTCTATTATGGTTGATGGCACCGGCATGTGTGGTGGGTGCAGGGTGACAGTTAATGGCAAAAAGCAATTTACCTGTGTTGATGGACCTGAGTTTGATGCTCATTTAGTTGATTTTGATGAACTCATGAAACGGCTCAACACCTATAAGGATCAGGAAAAAGAAAGCTTTGAAAAACATACATGTCAGCTGGAGAAATACCATGGCCGATAAAATCCCAAGACAAAAGATGCCTCAGCAGGATCCAGCCAAACGGATCCATAACTTTAACGAAGTCCCTTTGGGGTATGATGAAAAAACAGCAGTGCTTGAAGCAACCCGTTGCCTGCAGTGTAAGCGCCCTACCTGTGTGGAAGGGTGTCCTGTGAATATTAATATTCCGGGATTTATCAAAGCGGTGAAAGAGGGCAATCCACTGGAGGCATTTGCTGTTATAAAGCAGACAAATTCGCTGCCGGCAGTGTGTGGCAGGGTTTGCCCACAGGAGGATCAATGTGAAAAGTTGTGCGTTCTGGCAAAGAAAGGAGATCCGGTTGCTATCGGTAACCTGGAACGGTACGTTGCTGATTATGAACGCGAAAAACAGCATTATACATTCACGAAAGGAGAAACAGTAAAGGGAAAAAGGGTTGCCATCATTGGTTCGGGGCCAGCGGGGTTAACGGCTGCGGGAGATTTGGCCCGTATGGGGTACAGTGTTACCGTGTTTGAGGCATTGCATAAGGCTGGTGGAGTTCTGGTATATGGAATACCTGAGTTCAGGCTGCCAAAAGATATAGTACAGTATGAGGTAGATGCTCTTAAAGCAATGGGTGTTACCATAGAACTGAGCAGGGTAATAGGCACTGCGGAAACCGTCAATGACTTGCTATCTTCCGGTTTTGATGCGGTGTTTGTGGCAACCGGCGCAGGATTGCCATTATTTCTGGATATACCGGGCGAAAATCTTCAGGGTGTGTACAGTGCCAATGAATATTTAACACGGTCCAATTTGATGAAAGCGTATCGTTTCCCTGAGTATGATACGCCAATTGTTAAAGGTGAAAAGGTGGCTGTTGTTGGTGGTGGCAACGTTGCTATGGACTCAGCACGTACAGCACTGCGTTTGGGCAGTAAAGAAGTATATATTATTTACCGTCGTTCCAAAAAAGAGATGCCTGCTCGAATTGAGGAAGTGGAGCGCGCTGAAGAAGAAGGCGTTATCTTTAAGCTTTTAACCAATCCTGTGCGGTTTATTGGTGATGAAAAGGGCAGGGTTAAAGCGGTTGAATGTATTCAGATGGAATTAGGTGAACCTGATGCTTCCGGAAGGCGAAGCCCCATACCTGTTAAAGGGTCAGAGTTTATCATAGATATTGATGTGGCAATCATTGCAATTGGCAATGGTCCAAATCCCTTAATACCAAAAACTACACCGGGGATGGATACTACAAAACGTGGCAATATTATTGCTGACCCGGAAACTATGAAAACCAGTAAACGTGGAGTGTTTGCCGGTGGTGATATTGTTACCGGTGCTGCAACCGTTATTCAGGCAATGGGAGCTGGCAGAAAAGCGGCAAAGGCTATTGATGAATACCTTTCAACTGGTGTGTGGTAGAAACCAGTATCTTTTCCGGTTCCCTTGCTGGTGTGCGTTTTTTATTTTTATAAATAATTGCATTGGCAATGGAATTCCAGTTGTTCTGGTACATATAGCGAGGAAGCTCAAGAGTATTGTGTGCCAGGGGTAATGAAAGAGGGCCCCACTTTATGGTGAATGCATACGTATAGCCCGCCTGTGACAGTGCCTGTTTTCCAATATCATTTACAACGCCAAAGGGATACACAAAGGTATCAACGGTAATGCCTAATTTTTCTTCCAGCATCTTTTTTGATTCAAAAACTTCTAGTTTAAAATAGCGATTGTTTTTAGTATATAGCTCATCGTTAATAAATAAATGAAAGTAACCATGAGAAGCGATTGCACATCCTTCCCTGGTTAATTGCTGTAATTCTTCCCAGGTGAGAACGTAAGGCTTTTTACCAATAATGAATGTATTAATGCCCAGCAATGGCTTTATGCCTAAAGGCTTTAATACTGAATAATATGCATCAAGAATTGTTCGGTGGCCATCATCAATGGTGATAAGGATATTTTTATCACCGTTAACTTTTCCGTGTTTGATATCATCAAACGATATAAAAGAAAATCCATGCGAATGCAAATCAAGAAGTTGTTTTTGAAATTCCTGAATTGATATGTCATATTTAATTTTTTTCCCCATAAAGGTATGATAAACAAGTACATAAACTTTATTGCTGGCATAGAGTGGAGAAACTGATAAGAAAAATAATAAGGCAATGAAAATAAATCTCATAGGTTTTCCTCGAAAATAGTTTTGGTATCCTTTGTTTTTGTTGTTTTTCATTTTAATTAATCGGGATAAGTAATCATGTTCTATCAACTGAAAATATTTTTTCTACGCACTCAACGTTCACTGCATAATCTTTTACGAAAATTTTATTGTGATATGCACAAAGATATGTTGATGTATTAACAGTAACTATCGGTACAAATAAAATATAACTATAAAACAATTATCAAACCATGCCTGTCAACATAAAAGTTTGTAATTTTACAATTATGGTAGAAGAATATTGTAAAGCAATTGAATTGTGATTGACGGGACATTACTATCTGTTAACATATTTAATATAGTATACGAATGGGGGTTAACCATGAAAATAAGTTGTATTGAGTTATACCATGTTTCTATACCATTGCGCCATACATTCTGGCCAACGTGGATTCCCGGGTATCCACAGACACATAACCGATTTACGTTGATAAAGCTTATAACGGATGATGGCATTGAAGGGTATTCATCAGGGACAGCTATGGGTAAAGAGCGTGAAGGACTGGGAGATCTTTTAGCCGGGTATATCATGGGAACTGATCCAAATGATATTGACCGTGTTCAAAGCCTTTTAAAACAGGCAGGGTATTTGGGGTGGAGAAATTTCTGGATAGAGCCGGCATTCTGGGACATTATTGGCAAGAGTAAAGGAAAGCCAGTCTATGAACTGTTGGGTGGCAATGCACGCCCTATTGAGGTATACTGTTCAACCGGTGAAATGCATGATCCACACAAGCGTGTTGATGAAATCTTAAAGTTAACTGAGCGCGGATTTAAAACATTTAAACTGCGGGTAAAAAATAAAGAACTTAAGGATGACATACGCCATATTGAAATTATATCAAAAGGTGTTGGTAACAAAGTAAAACTGGGAGTGGATGCCAATCAGGGATGGCCTGTTTCAATAGTTGACAGGGTTCCTGACTGGGATTTAAAGCGTGCAAAAGAGTTTGTGCGAGCATGTGAAGCCAACAACATTGTATGGCTTGAGGAACCGCTGGATTCACGGGATTATGATGGGAATGCAGCGTTAAAGCGTTTTGCAAAAAAAGTGAAGATATCTGGTGCAGAACTCAACTACGGATGGGATGAAATAAAGATAATGTTTGAAAAGGACTGTTTCCATATATATCAGCCCGATGCAACGTTTGCAGGGGGCATTGCACAGGTTAAAAAGGTTATTGATACCTGCCATGAAAAAAAGCGTGAATTTTCACCGCATACATGGACTAACGGCATTGGATTTTATATTGGCTGGAATATGGTACTTTCTGATACTAAAAATAAACTGCCACTGGAATATCCACTAGAAGAACCTTCATGGATTCCGGAATTCAGAGATGGTATCATTGAGCCAATT
>JARYLT010000161.1 GCA_029907515.1 Spirochaetota bacterium
TTTGAAGATAAGTACGTGCCTTTAAAAATATTAACTGTTAGAAATATGAAATATGCATTTGATAGTTTAAAAAAGGCAGTAGATAATGTTCTGGGCAAAAAAGAAAAGCCACCCAAGTGGTTTTATGGCAGTGATAATGCTTCGCTTAATAATAATGCACGAATTGAACACGTCATCGATGACGCTGAGCGTATGGCCACTGAGGGGAAATATGTCGTTATGATACGAAATGATAATAATTTTGTTGTTGAGGGAAATATACTTATAGATTTTCCTGGCGAAATATTTGATATTGAACGGGATTTATGGGAAGAGGATCCCAATAAGCCTGATCTTTTGATAAAGGATATAACACTGGCACGGGGTAATAGAATCCTTATCACAGTTGGAAAAGACAAGGGATTTTTCCCTGATGCTTTGTGGAAACAGAAGGGCAGCAAGGCTGTTGTTTTACGAGTGACAGTTGGTGACAAAGTCATTGAAGCTAAATTACCTGAATTTGACCCAAAGCGTAATTTAAAGTATGGCGAGGTACAGTTTACTGTTCCTGATGTTACAATCACTGAAGAAACAACAGTTACTGCATTTATTGATGCAACTAACCAGATTGCCGAACGCTCAAAAGGTAATAATAAAAAAACAGTAACATTAAATCCAAAAGAACAACAGGGTGGTGCACGGCAAAAACAATAATTGCTATAAATCGTTAAAATGTTCCCGTAGGCAATGGTGGGTAGTTTGCCTGCGGGAATCTCCTTTCTATCCCCTTTTTTTAAGAAATCCGTTATGGCTAAATGTTAGTTTTTTATTGAAATATAAATATTTAAGTATATAATAATATACTAAATCATCTTTATTTTACTATACAAAGAAAATATTTTACATGAGGTTTTCCTATGCCAGTGTATGAATTCAAATGTAATGACTGCAATACAACATTCAGTGAGCTTCGTAAAATGGGGGACACAAAAGCACCACAGTGCCCGTATTGCCATTCAACCAATACTGAAAAGATATTTTCTGTATTTGCCAGCAGCAGTGTAAAAACATCATGTTCAACCACATCAGGTGGTGGATGAGGAATTTAATGCTTACCAGTCTGGTAAGGTTGGGCGATAGTTACTGTTAATGAGCAATTGCTTTATAATATTTCTCAATCTGCAAAGCACTTTTGCCAAGTATATACAATTGTAGTGATGCTGTTTCTACCTGTAAAGTGTTAAACCATAACATCTTGTTATGATGAATTTTTTTATACTTTCCCATGGAATAAATAACGGTTTTACCAGTGTTTGTGGAAGGAGTGGCGCTTTAAATTGTATTCCCTGAGAATAGATACGTAACGTGACAAATCCTCTGGTTCTGTATTCGTGTTGAATAAAGATAAATTGTAGATAATATTTTTGTAAAGGTTCCTGTTTTTCAGGGGTTTCAACCAGTAATTTTGACAGAGAATTCCAGCCAAACAATACCAGTGTGATGAAATTGGTTATTATAAACCACACAAGGATAATAATTGCTAAAACTATTATAATAAATAATACATCCATACGATAACCACCTTGAGAAGATTTATAATAATTTTGAAATACATAAAGGTATTTTTAATTGATCCGTTTACTATAATAATAAAAATTTCAATAAAAAAAAATTCCTGGGTATGTATTGCAGAATACAAAAAAAGTTTCTCTTGCATTGGGGGGAATAGTTTCTTCCGTAATTATTATTCACTGAGTTTTTGCTGAAATAAAAAATACCATTCTTTTATTGCAATGTTATTATCATTATGGTTTGATGAATAACCTTGTTTCTTTTTATTCGTAATCACGAGACTTATGCTGATTTACAATTGAATCAATTTATTTTTTTTCACAACAAAAAATAACACTAATACTATTACCAGCACAAAAAATATTTGCCACAATGTAACATTTACTGTATAATTAATTCCTTTTAAAACCTATCCATATATAGCGAGGTAACCGGATGCGCAAAATAATGATGTTTGGAATAGCTATGTGTTTAATAATCACACATTGTCATGCAGCTAAACAAGATTACCGCCAGCTTATGCGCCAGCTTGTTATATCTATAAGTAAAGAAGCAAAAAAACATAATCCTGAATTTATAGTCATTGGGCAAAATGCACTTGAACTGGTTACAGTAAATGGGAAGCACAATGGTAAAGTGGCAAAAGACTACATCAACGCACTGGATGGAACGGGCATTGAGGAGCTTTTTTACGGATATGAAAATCATGATGGGATAAAAACACCTAAAGAGGTTACACAGTATTTTTTGTCGTATTTAAACATATTTTCACAGCATAAAAAGCCAGTGCTGGTTATTGATTATGTAAAAACAAAAAGTCAGGCACAGGATTCATACAAACGTTCTTCACAAAAGGGGTTTATCTCTTTTCAGACAAACCGTGCGTGTTCAATTATTCCACAGTGGATGTTCAATAAAAACGAAGACCCTGTTACAACGCTTAAGCAGGCAAAGAATTTTTTGTATATAATAAATCCTGAAAAATTCCAGAGCAAAGATGAATTTGTACAGGCACTATCGCACACATGGTATGATGTGCTGATTATTGATGTGTTTTTTTGGGATGAGCTTTTGACTAAACTTGATGTTGAACGTTTGCAGCACAAACCAAATGGTGCACGCCGACTTGTTATTGCGTATATGTCAGTGGGTGAGGCTGAGGATTACCGCTATTACTGGAAACGTGAATGGAACAAAAACAAGCCTGCATTTTTAGAAAAAGAAAATCCTGACTGGAAGGGTAATTTCAAGGTGCGCTACTGGGATAAGGAATGGCATACAATACTCTATGGTGCAGGTGATAGTGACAAATTCATTGACAGTTATATAGGAAAAATAGTATATACGAATTATAATGGTGTGTATTTAGATGTACTGGATGCAGCAATGTATTATGAGATAAAAAAATAATTTTGTTGATTTAGTTTTATCTTTCATATATCATAAGTGTATAACAAATATTTATTATTTATTACGGGAAAATAGTTTAAAAACGTATAACGTCAAGGAGGGTATATATGAAGTTATTTGAGGGTAAATTCAATAGCCTTAAAGTTTTTTTGTCGGCAATTGTGGGTACTATTGCAGCCATTGCAATCATTGTACTTGTTATTACATCATACAATGCTGCCTATAATGCGCTGGAAAAATCATATATTAATCAAATCAAAAACATTAATGATAGCATTAATTTTATTATGAAAGGGTATTTTGAAGGACAGATACAGGTAGCCAAATTACATGCTTCACGCAATGCGGTGCGTGATGCACTGTTGAGTGGCGATTACAGGCAGGTTACTAAAGATTTAGAAAAATTTTTAACTGAGAATAAAAATCTTTATGAAAATATATTCATAGCCACAGCTGAAAGGGATCCTGTTATACTTGCTGCAGGTACACCAGCGGCTGTTGGCATAAAATACAGGGCTGCAGGCTATGAAAAAGCTATCGATGAAGCCTTAGAAGGTAAAATTGGCTTAAGCAAGCCAAATAAATCACCGGTATCTGGATTACCTGTAATTCTTATCCAGGTGCCAATAAAGCATGAAGGAAGAATAATTGGTTTATTTGGCCTGCCACTTGAGTTGGGTAAATATACTTATGAAATAGTAAAAGATGTAAAAATTGGGGAAACTGGATACCCTTTTGCTGCTGACTTAGATGGTATGACATTTGCTCATCCGGACAAAGAACAAATTTTAAAACTGGATTTAACCAAAATAGATTTTGGTCAGGAAATGCTTAAAAGTCCTGATAAAACAGTGGTGCGGTATAATTGGAAGGGTGAGCCAAAAATGCTTGTTGCAGTAAGAAATAAAGAATATAATTATATTGTTGGTTCTACCATGTATATGTCTGATATAAGTGATTCTGCACGTTCGATGGCTGGAGTTATGGTGCTATTTGGGCTAATCATGATAGCAGGTGCAGTAATTGGTATATACTACATTATTGCAATGCGTTTAAACCCATTAGAACGACTTAAAGAGATAGCAGGTGCTCTTGCTGGTGGCAATGTGACCATGCGCTATGAAGGTAAGCTATATAACGATGAAGTTGGTGATATGGCAAAGGCTATAAATAATACCATGGATAACCTGGAGCGTCTGGTTGCAGAGGTTAAGGTGGCGGTGAGCAATCTAACACAGGCAGTTAATGAGATAGCCAATGGCAATGAAAACCTGTCGCAGCGTACAAGTGAGCAGGCATCATCCCTTGAAGAGATAGCAGCAACCATAGAAGAGGCAACAGCAACCATAAAGCAGAATGCAGAGCATGCAACACGGGCAAACCAGATTGCCGAGAAGACAAGCGAGCTTGCCAAAAATGGCAACA
>JARYLT010000162.1 GCA_029907515.1 Spirochaetota bacterium
CGTATTGAAAAGACCTTTTTACAGGTACTATCGCAATCAACATATACACTGATACCAGGCAAAAGCTATCTTCAGCCAACATACCCTTACGACTGTGCATATAACTGCGCTTATACTGGCAGCATAGCTTTTCATAATACAAAAGTAACCGATAGTTCAATAAAACAAATCTTAACTCAATGCTCTGTCCCCCTGATTCATGTAAATCAGGGATACACCAGATGCTCTACCTGCATTGTTGATCCACATGCCATTATTACATCAGATACTTCCATTCACAATGCTGCTGTAAACAATGGCATTGATTCACTGCTCATACAACCAGGATATATTGAACTGCCAGGCTACAAATACGGTTTTATTGGTGGGGCAAGTGGTATGTGCTCTGACACCATGTACTTCACAGGGCGTTTAAGCCACCACCCTGATTACAATGAGATTGTCAATTTCATTGCAATCCACAACAAAAAGATTGTCTTTTTATCCGATCTTCCTGCCACTGATACTGGCTCAATCTTTTTTATTGACATGAACGTATAACATGCTATTCATAACTTGTATACATAACATTAATCATTTAACACCATGGATACCATTCATGCATATTCCTGACATGACAACATGCTTATCACTACTGCAACAGCATGAAACTTTGCCCAATGTGCTGGAACACTCATTGCAAGTACACAAGGTTGCCTGTGCCATTGTTGACCATCTCAACGGCAGTGTTACAATCAATCGTGATTTAGTATGTGCTGCAGCTCTACTTCATGACATCACCAAATCGCGTGCACTGAAAACAGGTGAAAAGCATGACATTTCAGGCAAAGAACTTTTAGAATCGTTAGGCTATCCCGAAATAGCCGATATTGTAGGGCAGCATGTATTCTTACACGACACTTCACCCACATCACCGCTCAATGAAGCAGATATAGTATATTATGCAGATAAACGCGTTATGCATAATGAAATCGTTACCGTTGACCAGCGCATTGAAGATTTACTCAAACGCTATGGAACCACACAAGAACGCTGTAACAAAATTCTTGAAAACAAAGATATTATACTGATCATTGAAAAAAAATTAACCAGACACCTTGTAAAACCTCTGGAAGAGATTATCGCGTCATTAAAGCATGAATAAGCACTACTGCATCCTTGATTGTTACGTGGATGAACCGGCGTGTTTTGGTGTACCACCGTTTGTTTCGCCCTACCCGCGCTATGTGTATGGTGCACTCATCGATGCCGGCATCTACGAAGATGAAATTGTGTATCTTACCATTGATTCCCTTCGTGCATCTGAATACAGGTTGCCACATAATTTTGATTATGTTTTTTTAATTGGGGGGGCGATAGTTCCTGGCAAATACCTTGGCTTTAAAATAGGAACTGTCCCTGAAATAACAAAAATCATTGCAACAAACAAACGGCAGAAATTTGCCATTGGCGGGATGATAGCTCGCCTGGTTAAGGATGTTCCCAATACAACACTGGTAACCGGTGATATTGAACAGTTTGCATATTCCGTTGCTACTGGCAATGATCCTGCTACCGATAACTATCGCACATACAAAGACCTGGCACGCTGGGCGCTTTATGGCAGCAAACTGGTCACCCTTCATCCACAATTCCCCAACCTTATCTGTGAGATAGAAACCTATAGAGGATGCCCACGCCGCAATCACTGCTCATTTTGCGCTGAAGGCTTGCTGCAATCTGTTGATTTCAGAGATGAGGAAGATATTTTACATGAAGTAGATGCTCTCATTGGTCAGGGGATTTCCCGTTTCAGGATTGGGAGGCAGGCTGATATTATTGCATATAAATCGCACCTGCAAGACTATGTTAACGGCTTTCCCCGGCCAGATCCTTTTGCAGTTATAAATCTTTTTTCTGAATTGCAGAAGCGAATAACTGCAGGACATATCAGTATGCTCAATATTGACAATGCAAACCCTGGTACCATCTTTTACTTTCCTGAAGAATCGCAAACTATTATTGATTGCATAGCTCATACTGTAACACCCGGCGATACAATGCCGTTAGGCGTTGAATCATTTGATCCAGCGGTCATTCAAAAGAACAACCTTAAATTGCACAAAGATCAGGTTTTCCAGGTTGTACAATTAATAAATGATGCAGGTGGAAAAACTATTAATGGGATTCACAGGCTTTTGCCTGGTATTAATCTTATTCATGGACTTATTGGCGAAACTGCTGACACATTTAAAATCAACTATGAATCACTGGTGGAAATTCTTGATAAAGGTTTGCTTTTAAAAAGGATCAATATACGCAGTTTGTTCCCCTTCCCGGGAACTATCGCCGCACAAAAACAAACACACAATACAATGATTGAAAACCGTTACCGTTTTTACCGCGAAAAAATTAGAAACGAAATTGACCATGCTATGATTACAAGACTATTCCCCATTGGTACTGTCATTGCTCATATGCAGGTGCTGTCGTGTGTACATGGGTATTCGTACGCAAAAGAAATTCGCAGTTACGCCATAACGGCAAAAATTCCTGTAGTATTGCCGCTTTTTAGCTTTGTTGATTGTATCGTTGTTGGTCATCAGGAACGTTCACTGTTGTGCCTTCCCTATCCAATAGCAATTAACTCACTTCCACAAAAAGCTCTGGAAGCCATACCGGGTATTGGGAAGAAAGGTGCATCAACAATTATTGTGCATCGCCCTTTTGCAAATATGAATGACGTAAAACAATATTTAGAACATGTTCCTGAAATTATTATGAAGGCAATTGCGAAAGGATTTTAATAGCGTTTGCGCTCCTTATCATGATTAAGCTTGTTCATGACATACACTGCAGCATAGCCGCCTATAAACGCTGCAATAATATTGACACCGGTATCGTATACTAAAAATCGCAGTATTTTTATTGTTATATCCAGTAACAGCTTATCAAGAATGAATCCGCCTATCAATGCACCAATAACACCTATAACCATACCACCTATAAATCCACCAAACAGATCACGGCGTTTCAAATTGTAAAATATCCACGACACCAGCGCACCCATGGCTATATAAATAGCAATGGCAAGTAATTTCATTAAAAAGCTTAATAAAACGTCCATGGTTGCTTACTCCTCCTCAATAAAAAAAAGTTCACCTTTACCTTTGCGGACAATCTTTATATCACCACCAGAAAAGTCAACAACAGTTGATGGATCACTTGCTTTTGGTCCACAACTTAATATCATGTCAACCGCATTTCGGTACTCTTTGTCTAAATCAACTGGATCAATGACATAATCCCCTTCTTTTGTGCTGACACTGGCTGTCATAATTGGATGGCCCAGGGCCTGCACCAGTTCAAGCGCAATATTATTATCAGGGATTCTTACACCAATTGTCTTTTGATTGGTTATAGCAATCTTTGGCACTAACTTTGATGCCTGAAAAATAAATGTATAGGGACCCGGAAATGCTTTTTTCATAATTTTAAAAGCCTGATCGGAAACATTGCGTACATACTGAGAAATTTCCGAAATGTCTGAAAATATGAAACTGAGTGGCTTATTTTTTGGTATTCGCTTTATATGATACAATCGTTCAATTGCGCGTTTATCATTGATATCACACCCATACGCATACACAGTATCAGTTGGGAAAATGATAATACCCCCTTCTTCAAGAATCTCTTTTGCTTTCTTGATAAAACGCTTCTGGGGATTTATTTCATTAATTAATACTATCATAGCTATTATTATACATTAATTAACGGAAATTTTCTTTATTTAATTTAGTGTATTGATTGTGGGAAGCATTTAAAATATAAGGCTTTTGCAGGAGTGCCTGCTGCAAAAGCCTTCAACCCGGTAAATGTGCGAATAGGAGTGTCTTGTAATTATCAACCATTATAATCATCGGAATTTTTTTTAAAACTTAAAGAAATTTTATGTAGATATTTAAATGTTATTATCAAAAAACTTCATGTTTACCAATCGTTTCTTTAAAATCTTATAAAGGCGCCTTCATCCGCTAAATGATCATGATTTTTACACAGCCATTAATAAAAGAGATTGCTTCGTCGTCCCTAAGGGACTCCTCGCAATGACGAGAAGAGCGTCATTGCGTATTTTTCACTTGTCCTTGCGAGCAAAGCGTGGCAATCTCATTACACAGACAAAGATTCCCATTTGATTTAAGATAGACACATTTACAAATAAAATAGTGATTGAAAAATAGTTTTTAAATTATTATATTTGTATTATATTATTGTATATGTACTATACTATAACAATTAACAAATTATTTATGATATCATAAAACCATGTCGCCTATAGATTTAAAAATAAAAAGCAGGGAT
>JARYLT010000163.1 GCA_029907515.1 Spirochaetota bacterium
AAATACTTGTGGTGGATGCCATATGGTAATTCCACCAGTTGAAATGGCAAAAATCAAAGGAAAAAAATCCTTAGCTGTATGTACTTATTGTGGAAGATTTTTAATTATAGTATGATTCTCTATAATAAATATCTGAATCTATAGCAAAACCACTCTTTTAGGTATTGTATAAAAGGGCGTCGTTTATAGTACTCCAGCTGTATTTCTTCACTATTTCTTATATCTTTTAAAAATTGTTTTCTCATCTTTTTACCAAATGGTTGGTCAAGAATAATAGCATTGACCTCTAAATTTGCATTAAAGCTTCTTCTATCTAAATTAGAAGAACCAACTGTTGCCCATATATCATCTATAACTGCTGTTTTTGCGTGTAGAACTGCTTGTTTATATTCGTATATTCTGACATTACTTTTCAAAAACCTTTTGTATAAATATCTGCTTGCATGCTGTACAAACGGTATATCACTTATTGCTGGTAAAAGTATTCGTACATCAACACCTTTCTTTGCTGCACGTATTAATGATTTAACAATGCGCATATCGGGAATAAAATATGCATTGGTAATATAAATATATCTACGGGCGTTTGCAATAGCTACTAAGTATGTTTGATAAATTGGTTTAATTCTTCTCCGTGAATGACTACTTAATGCCATCACAATTGTATCTCCAGCAGGCTTTATAGTTGGAAAGTATTTTGAAATATCAACCAGAGCTCCACCTTGCCTGTGCCAGTTTTCAAGGAAGAAGTATTCAAAGTCTTTAACAACAGGCCCCTCTATTTTTATATGTGTATCACGCCAATTCTGCCCCCTGTATTTTTTACCGGCATATTCATTGCCAATATTCATACCACCAATGAAAGCAATACTACCATCAATAACCATTAATTTTCTATGATCACGTAAATACAGGTTAAAAAATTTTCGCCAAGGTACAATAGGGTGGTATTCAATTAATTCAATATTCATTTTACGCATGTAATCAAATATAGCAGGCGAAGTGCTAATACAACCTACTGCATCATATATAATATTTACTTCAATCCCTCTTTTTGCCTTGTTTGCCAATTTTTTGGCTAATTTCCATCCAATATCATCACTGTTAAATATATATGTTTCAAGATTGATACTTAACCGTGCATTATCTACCGCTTTAAACAACTCATCAAAAAAAACATCACCATCAGTTATGAGAATAACTTTATTTCCACCGGAAAACCCAGAAATACCAAATTTTTTTATTGTTCGTAAGAATTGTGGAAGGAAGAACCTGTTTTTTATCTTTTTAATTATATAATCATAACTTATTCTTGTATTAAAGCCTTTGTGATAGGATTTTGATTTAATGACTAAATTTTTTCTAACAGATAGCATTATAGAATATTTAAATATATTTTAGTTATATATTTACAGAAAGGAATAGAATTAATTCAGTACTTTATGAATGATGTACAACTTCAGGTTCTGTAATTTTGCCGGTATTGCCATTTTTCTCGGGTTTAAAATAAATTGTGTCATATTTTATTCCCGCATACACACGGTGACAATCTTTAAATCTTCCATTTAATATTTCAACAGCAAGCCTGTCTTCGATTTCGTTTTGTACAGTTCTTCTGAGATACCGTGCTCCATACTTTTCATTAAATCCACGTTTAACCAGGTATTGCTTGACTTTTGGAGAAACAATGAGTTCAATACCCTGCTCCTCAAGATGTTCATTTACTTCATTTAACATCAAATCAAGTATTTGTTTAATATGGCTTTCATTTAATTTATGGAAATGTACTACTGCATCAATACGATTTAAAAATTCAGGGCTAAATAACCTTTTAACTTCTTCATCTACATTCTGATATTGTGCAGTTTGAGGATCAATTTCATTAAAGCCCATTTTACCGATCTTTTGAAATTCCCTGTTGCCAACATTTGAAGTCATGATAATTACTGTATCAATAAAGCTTGTTGTTGAACCAAAGTTGTCGGTCAATTCACCTTCTTCAAGTACCTGCAGTAATATATTGTAAACATCTGGGTGTGCCTTTTCAATCTCATCAAAAAGAATCACCGAATATGGCCTTCGTTTTACTTTTTCGGTTAATTGCCCACCTTCCTCATAGCCCACATATCCAGGAGGTGCACCTATTAGCCTGGAAACGGCATGTTTCTCCATAAACTCAGACATATCAAACCGTATTAGCGCATCTTCATCATCAAACAGAAATTCTGCTAAAGCCTTTGCAAGTTCAGTTTTTCCAACACCTGTAGGGCCCAAAAAGATGAATGAACCAATAGGCCTTCTGGCACTTCTGAGTCCTGTTCTAGATCTTCTTATGGCTCTGCTTATAACACTTATTGCATCATCCTGTCCTATTATGCGTTTATGCAATTCCTGTTCCATGCGTAATAGTTTCTGAGATTCAGATTCTTCAAGTTTTTCAACTGGGATCTTGGTCCATTGGGCAACAACAGTTGCTATCTGTTTTTCATCAACAATAACTGCATAGTCATTAATGCGCTGTTGCCAGTCACTTATTTTTTGTGATAACAATGCTTTTTTTTCAATGATTGTATCTCGAATAGATGCTGCCTGTTCATATTCCTGTGCCTTCACAAGCTCATTTTTACGGTTATTCAGATCTTCAATTTCACGTTCAAGCATTTCAATATCTACGGGGCGTTCACAATTTTCAAGCCTTGCTTTGGATCCTGCCTCATCAATAACATCTATTGCCTTATCAGGTAAATATCTATCATGGATATATCTGTCAGCGTATAAAACGGCCTTTTTAATTGCCTCATCTGTATATCTTACTTTGTGATGCATTTCATAGCGTTCACGTAACCCAAACAGTATTTCAATAGCCTCATCAACAGAGGGCTCATCAACCATAACTGTCTGGAAGCGACGTTCCAATGCAGCATCTTTTTCTATGTACATACGGTATTCATTTAAGGTTGTGGCACCTATGCACTGCAATTCACCTCTGGCTAATGCTGGTTTCAATATATTTGCAGCATCTATAGCACCTTCAGCCGCCCCTGCACCTATGATAGTATGTAATTCATCAATAAACAAAATAACATTATCTGATGCTTTGATTTCTTTCATGATGCGTTTCAGACGTTCTTCAAACTCACCTCTGTATTTGGTCCCAGCAACCACAGAAGCCAGATCAAGCGCCAGAACCCTTTTATTAAAGAGTGGTTCAGGAACATCATGGTGTACAATACGCTGTGCAAGCCCTTCAACTATTGCAGTTTTTCCAACACCTGCTTCACCAATCAATACAGGGTTATTTTTTGTTTTACGGGATAGAATCCTTATAACTCTTTCAATTTCGGAATTTCTTCCTATGACAGGGTCTAACTTATCTTCGGCTGCCAAACGGGTAAGTTCAATGGCAAATTCATCTAACGTTGGTGTTTTGGTTTTATCATTGGTTTTTTGCTGAGAATTACCTTCAGGGGTAACGCCCAGAATCTTTTGTACTTCGCCCTTTATGACATTATAGTCAATACCAGCCCGTATAAGGGTGTCAATCCCTGAACATGTCCCATCACGAAAAATTGATAATAATAAATGTTCGGTGCCCACGTAATTATTTTTTAATTTACGCGCTTCATCTTTTGCAATTTCAATAATTCGTGTAAAACGTGCACTGAGTGGTAGATTGCCTAAAATAATAGTGGATCCAGATCTGCGTATAGCCTGCTCTATATTTCTTCGCAGTATTTCAAAGTTAACCCCCATATTTTTCAATATGCGGGCTGCAACCGAATCATCGTCTTTTAAGAGGGCAAGCATTATATGCTCTGGCCCTAGTGCATCTGAATTTAATCGTCGTCCTTCTGCCTGTGCTAAAACTTCTAATACCTTACGTGACCTCTTGGTATAATCAAACATGTTTTTTTACTCCTTATCTTCGAATTTTTTTCGAAGATATGCTGCTCTAAAGGCATCCCCTTCTTCACTGCTGGCAAATTGCCTGCCAGCAATTTTCTGAAGATGAGATACCTGTATATGTATCATTAAATCATTAATTACAGAAAGTTCAATATTTTTTATTATCGACAAAACAACCCCTAATCTTATTAGTGATAAGTGCTCTATGGCTTCTGCGTAACTCATTGATCGTGAAAACGTTACGATACCATATGAACGCCATACCATATCTTCCAGTACATCTTTATGATGCTGATAATACTCGTCTCGTGCTTCATTTTCAAGATCAATAATAAGGCTGATGACTTTGTCAATTTCCTCTATTATATCTATCTCAGATTTTCCCAAAGTGGCTTTATTACTGATAATATACATGCTA
>JARYLT010000164.1 GCA_029907515.1 Spirochaetota bacterium
GTAAAATTTTGAGGGTGAGTATGATTGGGCTTCCCAATCACTGTAGCATATCAAAAATAGCACGGTAAAATTTTGAGGGTGAGTATGATTGGGCTTCCCAATCATTGTAGTATAACAAAAAGAAAAATACCAAGAGAAATTTGAAGGGGGAGTGATTGGATCTATCTCATTACAACAAAACCATTGACAAATTTTTTATATTTGCCTTTCACACATAGACTGCAAAATGCATAAAATTCTTGATGTCTTGTTGACGAGCCAGTTCCCGTTTCAAATTTCGTTTACGCCTTACCTGTTACCTCTATACAAAAATAAACTAAAAATACCCCAATACCTGCCCCATCTGCACTCTGGTGCACTCTATATTGGGAACAAAGCTAACAGGTTTTTGCGTAACTACAATGACAGTGGAACCTAAGTGGAAAATACCGAGCTCATCACCCTTTGATACTTTTGGTCGCCTGGTTTCATCAAACCTGTAAAAATATGGCTTTGCAAAGCAGTGGTTAGTAAACACCGGTGCATAGCTTAATGAAATCCTTCCCACATTCATGGCTCCAACCTTGCATACAGCCACCAACCCAAAGGCTGATTGTATATATGACGTAATGCGTTCATTTACGGTGAAAAGCCCGGGCAACATTTTAACCAGCCAGTCCTGTACCGTATACAGTTTTCCGGGATCATACTGGTAACCAACAATTGTACCACTGACAGGTGAATGTATGCGGTGATAGTCACCGGGAGAAAGATATAATGTGATAAACGATCCACTGATAAACTGGCTCTGGAACTGCCCTGGCAACAGTGATGCCACATCATACTTAATGCCTTTTGCCTGAATTAATTGCCCGGCATTAATGTTGCCGCATGCACTTACCATAGCATCAACGGGCGATACTAATGCAAGCGGATGTGGCTGCACAGAGCGCATGCCCCGTTTCAGGTTACGGGTGAAAAATTCATCAAAGTTTTTAAAACCACCAGGAGGGATAAAAGCCTCATCCAGCGCAACATTAAACTTTTTACTGTACCAGCTTATGAGCTTTTTCATTATAAAAGCAGGCAAGGGTATACGAGTACAATATCCAAACAACCGCGATAAAAGTCGCGCGGGAAGAATTTTAAATACAATGAGTTTAACTGATATATTCAAATGAGCCTCCTGATTTCAGTATGTAAGATATTTCTATTCATCATCGTTAGTACAAGCCAAACCATCCTTCAACGAAGAGTGTAAATATAAAGCATACCACTTTTAATCTATGTAAGTATTTGAGCAGTATCAAATAGTATATTGTCAATCAGTTTTCAGGTGTTTATTTACTATTCTACCATTATTTATGTCTTGACTTGTTTGAATTTATATAGTACTATACTGCGCATTGAATTTTATATTTTAACAGGGGACTTTTGTGGAATCAATTGAACAAACAAACACTGACAGTAAAATCATATCATTTCATTTTACAGGTAAAGCATCCGAGTACTTTAAAATATGGATTGTTAATGGGTTGCTAACAGTATTAACTCTGGGCATTTATTCTGCATGGGCAAAAGTCCGTACAAACAGGTATATGTATGGCAATATATACCTGGATAATGAACCTTTTGCATATACTGCTCTGCCTGTTAATATTCTGAAAGGTAGATTATTAGCATTAGGGTTTTTCATTATGTATTCATTATCAGGACAGTATTCGCAAATATTGTATATTATCCTTAATATATCATTATTGCCAATTATACCATGGGTAATTGTCAATAGCCTGCGATTCAGAGGTAAATATACCCTTTATCGTAATATCCCTTTTATATATAAAGGTGATTATCTGGATGCATTTAAATATTTCATACTAATATATATCTGGGTTCCATTAACACTGGGGATCATTATTCCATACATTTATTACAAACAAAAAGCATATATTATCAACAATCTGTACTTTGGCATCCTCCCGGTAAAATATAACGGTAAAGCTTCAACATTTTACATTGCATTTATTGCTTCTACAATTATAACCCTTTTATCAGCAGGTGTGATAGTGGGGATTGCAATGGCATTGGGTTCATCAGGATTTTTTGAATTGCTGAAAAAAAATATAGAACATACTGCATCAATTAATGTGCCTATGATTGCAACAGTATCTGGCATCTACGTGTTACTGATAATTTCATTTTTTATTGGCTCTGCCTTTTATAAAATCTTTATTTTAAATAATGTTATATCCAGTATTTACTGCGGTCAGTCACAATTATCCTGCTCCATGGATTATATAAAATATATATCCATATTCCTGACCAATGCTCTTGCCATTATATTTTCTTTAGGATTGGCAATCCCATGGGCACGTATCAGGTATAACAAATATTTTTATTCTTCCATTTCTATTTCCCTCAAAGACAATCTTGATGAAATTACCAGCATAGATGAAAAAGATATTAAGTCATTTGCTGAAGAATTAGGAGGTTTCCTTGACCTTGACATCGGGTTCTAACATTACGGGTACTTTGTATAATAAAGGCATCAGCACCCCTCACACAGCTACTTTGTATTATTTTGATAATGGTGACATCATCATTGAAACAGAATCCACCACAAAAAAACTACATATTTCTTCCATCAGCATATCACCCCGCGTAGCCAATACGCAACGGCAAATCATCATGCCTGATGGCGATATGTTCGTAACACATGACAATAATGCAGTGGATGCAATGATCGCAAAAATTTCTCCTCAGCAAAAAAATACTATCCAATCACTACTCTATTACCTTGAATCACATATTTCAGCAATAGCAGCCCTTATTGTAGTTTCAATTATTGCAGTGTTTATTTTTATAAAGTTTATTTTTCCTGCAATTGTAACACATATAGCTTTTTCTATTCCCACAAGCACCCTGCACCTTATTTCTGAAAAAACTGTTGAGTATCTTGACAATCAGTTTTTTACAACAACCCAACTACCACAAGCACGTATACTTACTATCAATGCACAGTTTAAAGAATTTATTGCCACCATACCTGATAAAGACAACTATACCTTCACCTTATATTTCAGACATAGCAATTTTATTGGCCCCAATGCTTTTGCCCTTCCTGATGGCACTTTTATCATTACCGATGATTTTGTGAAGTTGATACAGCACAAACATGAGCTTTTCACAATACTTGCACATGAAACAGCTCATGTGGTGTACCGCCATGGGGTACGCAATATACTGCTTAATTCCGGATTACTGGTAATTGCCATTGCAATTTTTGGTGATGTAGTATCTACCACTACAATAGGGCTTCCACTTTTGCTTATTCATAATGGCTATTCACGTGAATTTGAACGGCAGGCAGATGCTTTTGCAATTGACTATTGCAAAAAAAACCATATAAGCGGAAAACATTTTGTTAACCTGTACAAACGACTGCAACAAAAAGCACCAACAAATATACCATCATTGCTTTCAACCCACCCATCAGACGAAGAACGCCTGTCATCATTCATGGCAATTGACAATAAATGAAATAGTTTACTATAATAAAATATGACTTGCCAGGAAAAACTATTGGTACATTATTAATACCATTTAATTTGCAAAGGAATATTGCCTTATGATCATAGAACAACTCCTTGTGACAGCAATGGATGTTTTTTGCTATCTTTTAGTATGCCAGGAAACAAAAGAATCAGTGCTCATTGACCCGGCAGGTGACTTTGATGATATTATGCAGGCAATTAGGCACCATAATGCCAGTGTGAAATATATTATAAACACGCATGGACATTTTGACCACACCTCAGGCAACAGCAAAATGATAGAGCTTACCGGTGCAGAGCTTCTCATCCATGAAGCTGATCTTGACCAGTTAACCGGGATAACAAATCGCCTTATGGCACGTTTCAACAAAGGCAGTGCATCACCTAAACCCATGCGCACATTACGCGGTGGTGATAGTATTACCTTTGGCAGGGAACAGCTTGAAGTAATCCATACTCCGGGTCACACACCGGGTAGTATTTGCCTGTACACGCCAGGACATATTTTTACCGGTGATACACTGTTCACCGAGGGCATGGGACGAACTGATTTACCTGGTGGTTCATATAAGCAGATTATGGAATCAATTTACCGGATACTATCGCTTCCAGATGATACAATAATATGGCCGGGCCATCATTATGGGCGATTTCCAAAAAGCACTGTTGCAGAACAGAAGAGATATTACATGTAGTGCAAGTGGGAT
>JARYLT010000165.1 GCA_029907515.1 Spirochaetota bacterium
TTGGTTTTTCTTTTTCTTCAGAATCTTTTTTCTTACTTTGCTTATCTTTTATTTCCTTTGTTGTTTTCTTTTCGGACTTTTCTTCTTTTTTATCTTTCTTTTCTTTCTTTTCCTGCTTTTGTTTCTTTTCCTTGACTTCGGTTTTCTTAGCCGATGTTTCTTTTTTTGCCATAGATTCTGTATAAACACCGGAAATTACAATTGAAAAGGCTATAAATAAAACAGCTAATAGTTTTTTCATGATATATGTATCTCCTTTTATATTACAATATTTTACTATAAATTATGGTACTTGCCATATAATAAAATTATTAACAAGTCAATAAATATTAATTAAAAAATAATAAGTTAAAATAAGCAGAATGTGATACATCAATTTAGAGGAATACTATTAATAAAATAATTGTTGATATAAAAATGAATTGCTTTGCTGACATTTGTATGTTATTGGTAAAATAAAGGTAAATACATAACCATACTATGTAACTGTATGTTTTATTTTATTTGAGAAATAATCCAGAACTGATACAATTGTTTTCATAAGATTTGTTGTTATTTGTTAAGATATAAGCATTACCATATACAATATATTGATATACTATCAGAGGCATGTTATGATGATTGCACCTCTTATTCAGCCTGAAATAAAAGAACTGATTGAAAAAAGAGAGTTCAGTGTGTTAAAAGAAGTGTTCAGCGAATGGGCACCTGCAGATTTGGCTGAGCTTATCAGTGAATTGCCTGAAGATGAGCAGGTAATTATCTTCAGGTTATTGCCGAAACAACTTCAAGCTGAAACCTTTGAGTATTTAGATTTTGAGGTTCAATCACATCTTCTGGGTAATCTGGCCAAAAAGCAGATAGCTGATATTTTGAATGACATGTCGCCTGACGACAGAACCGCACTGTTTGAAGAACTCCCAGCTGATATCCTGCGACAAATGTTAGCATTGATGTCCAGGGAAGAGCGCATTACGGCTATGAGCCTCCTTGGGTACCCGGAAAACAGTGTTGGCCGTTTGATGACCACGGATTATATTGCCGTCAAAGAAAATATGACTATCGCCCAGGTTTTGCATTATATCCGTAAATATGGCAAGGACAGTGAAACATTGAACATGATCTATGTAATAGATGATGAAGGTAAACTTATTGATGATATAAAAATGAGGCAGGTGCTTTTATCACAACCCACAAGGCGAATAAAAACATTGATGGACCATAAATATGTGAGTCTCAATGCGTTTGATGATCAGGAAACCGCTGTACAGGTGTTTAAAAAATACGATTATTATGCTCTACCTGTTGTGGATAATGATGGAATTCTTTTGGGTATTGTAACAATTGACGACGTACTGGACGTTGAAGAAGAAGAGGTAACCGAAGATATTCATAAGATGGCTGCAGTTGAAGTTTTAGAAGAGCCCTACATCGAGGAGCCATTGTTACGGTTAACAAGAAAACGTGCATCATGGCTGGTATTTCTTTTCCTTGGTGAGATGCTGACCGCAACAGCAATGGGATATTTTGAAGAAGAAATCGCACGTGCAGTGGTACTGGCATTATTTGTTCCACTCATTATTTCAAGTGGTGGGAATTCAGGATCACAGGCATCCACACTGGTAATTCGTGCCATGGCAATAGGTGAGATTAAACTTCGTGATTGGTGGCGAGTTTTAATACGGGAAATTCAATCAGGATTTATGCTTGGTTCAATTCTTGCATTCATTGGTTTTTTGCGTATCAGTATCTGGCAAAAACTTTTTGGAATGTATGGGGAACACTGGCTGAAGGTAGCATTGTCAGTATCATTTTCTCTTGTTGGTGTTGTCATGTGGGGAACGCTTATGGGTTCAATGTTGCCGTTTATTTTACGTAGATTGGGTCTTGACCCTGCAACATCATCTGCTCCATTTGTAGCAACACTGGTTGACGTATCAGGATTAATAATATATTTCAATATTGCGTATTTAATATTGAAAGGAACATTGTTATAAGGAAATCATAATGGCAAAAGTTGCATGGAAACCTGGAACAATGCTGTATCCGGTACCAGCAGTTCTGGTGACATCACATTATAACGGCATTGATAATGTTTGTACTGTATCATGGGCAGGGACAGTATGTACTGAACCCCCAATGATAAGTATATCCCTTCGCCCAGAACGATATTCGTTCCAATTAATACAGCAATCAAAAGAATTTGTAGTAAATATTCCTGATAAAAAGCTTGTAAAGGCAGTTGACTTTTGCGGTGTTCGTTCAGGGAAAGATATTGATAAGTTTGCGATAGCTCATCTGAATAAGCTGCCGGCTAAAAAAGTAAAAGCGCCTTTAATAGAACAATGCCCTGTATCAATTGAATGCAAGGTGACAAAAATTATTCAATTAGGAAGTCATTATCAATTCATTGGAAAAGTTGTTGTGGTACATGTTGACAATACTCTGCTTGATAAAAGAGGTGCATTGCACTTAGAACGAGCAGGGCTTTTGTGTTATAATCACGGATATTACTGTGTTGTGGATAAACAGATTGGGAAATTTGGGTTTTCGGTAAAAAAACGTAAGAAGAAAAAATAAAAAACTGCGCTGTAATCGACAGCGCAGTTTTTAAACAATTCTATTCCTTAACCTGTGTTGTTAAAAATATCTGAATGCTCATCTGATTGATCTGATCCTGCAATTCTTCTATTTCATCTATATGTCTGTCTTCGTCTTTTAATATGCTTTCAAGTACTTCGCGAGTTGCAAAATCTTTGACTTCACCAGCTAATACAATTGCATCATTATATGCTTTAATTGCATCTTCTTCAGCTTTGCGATCATTTTCAAGTTGCTTTGGTACATCTGCACCAATAAAGATTTTTCTTAAGTTAGTTACTATCGGTAACCCTTCTAAAAATAATATTCTGCCAATGAGTTTTTCAGCATGCTTCATTTCATCAATGGCTCTTTTTTCAAAGTGCTTGTGAAGCTTTTCATAACCCCAGTTGTCGCACATTTCTGAATGCACCATGTATTGATTGATTGCTGTTAGTTCATCAGCCAGTAGTGAATTCAATGTCTCAATTAATTTTGGATCCCCTTTCATGGCTATCTCCTTAAAGTAAATTTATATTATGTGAGCTTAATACCACTGCTCCTGGTAGTGGTGTTTTTTATATAAAATAATTTTTAAATAAAAAAATCAAGCATTAATCCTTGAATAAAATATAAAAATTACAATGTTAATCTTATTCCAATAACATGATATAGGTCATGCGCTCCACCGGTAAAGTCTATATCAATATCGCGTTTGAGTGAATAGTATATGGTTAAAGGAATAGTTGTATTCAAGACTATACCTGATTCAATGTTATACTCATAGTTGTTTTCTTTTCCCATAAAGTATAGGAATTCTATGCCTACAAAAGGTCTGCCTGCATTACAACACGCAAAGTAATAATAAACAGTAGGTTTTACAATAAATGAATAAGGATAATGTTGCTGTGAAAAAATATATGCTATGCTTATTCCATAATTTATATTATTGTAGATGTTATCAAATTCAGAAGATTCCGGGTTGTTAAAAATCATGCTCAATAACGAATGATTTTTCAATGATAATTCAATTGCATGGAAATTTTCGGGTTGACCTCTGTATTGATTGCCATCATGGCGGCGGCAGTGTTCATACGATATGATTAAATGGTGGAAGGGGAAAATATACTGTGCATATCCCGATTTAAGAGAAATATTAATAAATCGTGGATACAGTGCGGTTGGTTGATCTTCTGAGCTATGATTAAGATAAGAAGTGAAATATGCATAATTGTTATTACAAATCAGTTGTTGTAATGTTATTGATAAATCTGTTGTGAAATTGTAATATTCACTGCTAATTGTTTTAGCATAACCAGCCATGAAATTGAGTGATGTGTTTTTTGTTTTATGTTGATTATTCCTTAAATCCTTGTCATAATAATTTCCAATTAATGATTGTGCTTTAAGTCCAAACGCAAAATATGTATCGGTTATTCCTGGATATAAACTATCATGAGCTATACCATAACACCAGTAAGGAATAAATGTAACAGAAGATGATGGCATCATGCATCCCAATTTAATAAACCTGTTAAAAGATAGAGCATTGTCACTATAGACTAATCCATCTATCTGAATTTCTATAAAGGGGATACCATATGGAAGACAAGGAATATCATATCTAATGATACCACTGCTCATAT
>JARYLT010000166.1 GCA_029907515.1 Spirochaetota bacterium
GCATTTTTCTTTGGCACTTTCTTTTGTTGCCGTCTGGACAAAAGAAAGTGCAGAATGAAAGTATTAGGCAAAAAACGATAGGCGCCAAGCCGGGGTAAAGGGGATGGCAAGGGGAAAAGGGGCTGGCTGGTCATCGAGCCTGTCGAGATGAAGTCCCTTTTCCCCTTGCGAAAATAATACTATGGAGTTGTTGCCGTCTGGACAAAAGAAAGTGCAAGGGAAAGAATTAGGAATAACAAACGATAATCACCAGGTTGGGGATAACGATATGTTTTCTTTTTCCAAAATAGATGTATTGGACTTACAACCTTTTGAAATATGTTCAATACGACCACCAACGGAAAATTACAGCCTTACGTTCAGGATTACCCGTAACTGCTACTGGAATAAGTGCGCGTTTTGTCCTGTTTATAAATGTGGCGCTAAATTTTCGCGCAGGAATATTGACGAAGTACTGGAAGACGTAAAGCGATCAAAGCAAATTGATGATTTCCTGTTTGAGCAGGGAATTGGTTATCCTTTATATTCTGATGCTGACTTTTATAAGTTGCAGAATATACTTCAAAAAGTACAACAACAACGCTGGGAAGCAGGAATTGTTGATGTTAATGAAAATGTTAGTGCTGATGCTGATGTAAAAAGAATTGATGATGAACGCATGCAGTGGTTTATGCAGTGGTTTGTTGAAAAACCAACGTTAGCTCAGTGCTTTGAGCATGTTGTGCAATGGCGTATTGGTGGTGGTAAAACATGCTTTTTAGGTGATGCCGATGGACTGATAGTAGCAGCAAAAGACTATGAAAAGATACTATCGCACATAAAACAAAATTTCCCTACATTGCAACGCTTCACTATATATGGCCGTACCAAGACTGCGCACAAAAAAGATTTTAAAGATCTTGTGAAGTTACACAATGCGGGGCTACACCGTGTGCACTTTGGTCTTGAAAGTGGTAGCGATGAGGTTTTGAAGCTTATGAATAAGGGTGAAGATTCCCGTGACCATATTGAGGGTTGCTTAAAGACCAAAGAAGCGGGGCTTTCGGTTTCGGTATATAGTATGCCTGGTTTGGGAGGTAAAAAGTTAAGCCATGCGCATGCGCTTGAAACTGCGCGTGTTATCAATGCAACAGGGCCTGATTTTGTCCGTTTGCGTACACTTTCCGTTTTTCCGTATACACCGCTAATGGATATGGTCAAAGCGGGCAAGTTTGAGCCGTGCAGTGATGATGAAATTGTGGATGAAATTGAAACACTGATAACAGCTATTGATGTTCCTGTTATGCTGTATAGCGATAGCGCAACGAATCTATTGCCGTTAAACGGAAAATTGCCGCAGGATAAAAGTACATTGCTTTCAGCAATCAGTGAATATAAGTCTAAGGACTACATTGAGCGCTTGCAGTATAGATTGCGTGCGCGATTGGAATCGTTTGTTGGGCAATACGGCAGGTTGACTGATGACATTGAATTGCTGCTTAAGCCACTGGTTAAAGGCAATAGCATTGTGATTGATAATACTGAATATGTGGAAGAAGTAATTACGACTGTATATAATAAGCTTATGCCGTAATTGTTTGCATCCAAGCCATTGGGCAATTGATATAAAAAAGCTGCTCACACAGGAGCAGCTTTTTTAAACAATATATCACAATATGTTACTTTGCTGGTTGTTGTTGTGGAGCCTGCTGAGGTTCCTGACTCTGAGCCTGCGTGTTCAATTCTTTTCGCAGTAATTCCATGTTTTTCTCAATCTTCTTTTCGTCGCGTAATGTATCAACTAACTCTTTTATTTTCATGTTGAGTTTTTGCTGGAAAAGCTGCTGCTTGATATACATTTCAGCCTGATCAACAGGGACACCTTTAAAACGAGCCCGCTGCTGGTTGTATATTTGCTCAACTTCCTGAGGTGCTATAGTAATATCATTTTTAAACTTTTCACGGATATAGTACTGTACTACAAGGCCTTCTTTAGAAATATCTAACAGAGTATTTAACTCCTCATTTTTTAAAATACCATCGTCAATAGCTTTTTTGTATACCAGGCGCTGCTGAATCATCTGCTCAAGAAAATTGTTTTTGTTTAGCAGAGGGTTTCGTTCAAGCTGTGCCGGGTCCTGAGCTAATTTATCTATTTCTTCTTTGGGCAGGTTATAAATACTTTTCATCTGTGCATAATAATATGCATTGAGTTCGTTATCAGTGATTTCATCGCTATCAATCTTTGCAATCCATTTACCGCCGTATTTATTGCCACAGGAGATTGCAAGTGCAAAAATCATAACGGCAATTACTGAATAAAAAATCTTAGTTTTCATAGTATCCATCCTTTTGATAGTAAGAATTAAAAAATATGCCTCCAGCGGAGGGAATTATCATTTACTCTTTGTAAAGATATAAAGTTTTTACGATTGATACTAGATTATAGTAATTGTTGCAACAATTTTTTTATCTCTTCTAATTTTTTTTCTGGAGGTATTGCTCCTGTAACAAAGTTTACTATCTCCCTGTCATACCTGTCAATGGACAGCCGTTTATCTTTTTGAATGAGTGCAACTAATTTTTTAGTATCAAGCTTTGATTCTTTAGTAATGCGCATTTTGACTACTTTTGTATCCTCAATAATTTCATCAATGTAGAGTTGCGAAGCCAATGTCCGTACTTCTTCCATGGCAATCAGGGATTTTACCTCTTCAGGTGGTGGACCAAAGCGGTCAATCATCTCTCTGGTAAGTTCAGTTAATTCTTCCAGTGATTCGCAGGCTTCATAACGCTTGTAGAATTCTATCTTCTGTTTTTCATCTGCAATGTAACTATCTGGAATGAAAATATTTGTTTTTACATATACAGGGGTTCTGAATACGTGTACCGGCTTTTCTCCTTTGAGCTTTCGCACAGCATCCTCAAGCATCTGGCAGTATAGATCAAAGCCAACATCCATGATATTTCCCGATTGTTCTTTGCCTAATATATTGCCTGAACCGCGTATTTCCATATCCTTCATGGCAATTTTGAAACCGCTGCCAATTTCAGTATATTCTGCAATTACCTGCAAGCGCTTCTGTGCATCTTCAGTAATGCGGGAATCCCTGGGGTAAAAGAGGTATGCATACGCCTGCCTGTCCGACCTTCCAACACGCCCCTTTAACTGATATAACTGTGATAATCCAAATGTATCAGCCCTGTTTACAATGATGGTATTGACATTGGGCATATCAAGCCCCGACTCAATAATAGACGTTGAAACCAGCACATCATATTTGCCGTTAATAAAGTCAATCATGACTTCTTCAAGCTCATGTTCATGCATTCTGCCGTGTGCCACACAAAACGTTGCTTCGGGCACAAGCTTTTCTAAGTACTGGGCTTGCTCATAAATGGTGCTGATGCGGTTATGTACATAGAATACCTGCCCCTTGCGCTCTATCTCTTTTAAGATAGCCATGCGAACAATATCAGGATTGTCTTCAATAACCAGTGTTTCAATGGACTGGCGGTTTTCTGGTGGTGTTGCAATAATTGACAGATCACGGATGCCAGCAAGTGCCATGTGCAGGGTACGAGGTATAGGTGTTGCTGAAAGTGTTAACACATCCACAAGAAGGCGTAATTTCTTTAAATGTTCTTTATGCTTAACGCCAAAACGCTGTTCTTCATCTATTACTACCAGACCTAAATTTTTAAAATGCACATCTTTTGCAAGCAACGCATGCGTACCAATGATAATGTCAATAGCTCCTGCTTTCAGTCGCTCTTTTATTGATTTTATCTGCTGTTGTGTTTTAAAGCGCGATAGCATCTCGATAGTTACCGGGTAATCAGCAAAACGCTTGCAGAATGTTGTATAGTGCTGCATTGCCAGTACTGTTGTGGGAACCAGTATTGCTACCTGCTTCCCTGCCATTACCGCTTTGAATGCAGCTCTAATAGCCACCTCGGTTTTGCCAAATCCAACATCGCCACACACCAGGCGGTCCATTGGCTGAGATTTTTCCATGTCATCTTTTACATCTTCAATGGCTGTGATCTGGTCAGGGGTTTCTTCATATTCAAACGTCGCTTCAAACTCTTTATAAAACTGGTCTAAAGGAGGAAACGAGATCCCTTCAAAGACCTGTCTGGCTGCATAGAGATCCAAGAGTTCTTTTACCATCTCTGAAACAGCGG
>JARYLT010000167.1 GCA_029907515.1 Spirochaetota bacterium
AGGCATTACAGGCAGTAGGGAAGGGTGATGATGTAAAAGCTCAGATGGAAAAGACAGTGACCAGACAAAAAGTGAAAGAATCAAAGGAAAGAGATTACGAATAACTGGTAGTAGCTGAATGAAGAAAATATGGTGGAAGCACGGGGTAATATAATAACCCAACAATGCTAAACCATCGCTATGAAGCGCAGTGGAGAGTACTGTATTCCACTCATAGGAGTAAATTTGAACACTTTGCTGACCTGCGATTGCAGTGTTACCCCTATGAAGCAACTATTCTACAGAAAGTTGGCGATTTAGGATAGTTTATAAGGTATAGGAAATGCCATACTGGGGGATAATAACGGTAATATGCGGGAAAGCCTTTGTAACTGCTTCAACAAATTGTGTGGTATCCACATGTGATGACACTGGTGGGAATGTATCATCAAAATGATGTAAAAATATTGATTGAGGATTAAATTTCTTTATAAATCGTATGGCATAGTGGTCGATATCCGAACGCCCCTGGAACGGAAGTGTCAGCATGGCTGGTTTATAAGGATACTCAATAGTAGGGGAATAATTTAAACTGCCAAAATGTAGTATAGATTTATCATCACATACTATCTCATAAGCAAATATTGTACCGGCAGGCATTGTTTTATTCAGAGCTATAATTTGTTTAAAATCACCAAAATATTGTAATACCCGTTTATTGATAAGAGTTTTGAATATAAGAGGAATATCAAAACGTATATGCTCACTTTTGTATATTTTTATGATAAAGGGCGGGATTGACACAACCTGACCATGATCAATAATTCGTATATAATCTGGCAAAACACCCTGTTTAAGCAAAACATCGGCAACCTGTATCCCACAATATATGGTGCACTTACTCAGATTCCAAATTTCAGGTATGTTATATATATGATCAAAATGGCCGTGTGTAATAAATATGTCTGTTGCACCTGAATAATCATCAATGGAAGCATACTGCAATGATTTATTCATGGATATGAATGGATCAAAGTGTAAAGAAGTGTTGCCTGAAGATATTCTAATTGAAGCTGTTCCAAACCACTGTATTTCCATATGTGTATCTATTTACATAAAATCATCCACAGTTAACATTCTTTATCTTCACCTGTCAAGTACAATTGATATAGATTCAGTAATATAAAGAACTATTTTTAAAAATTAAGTTACTATTTAACATTATTTTTAAATTAAATTTATTAAACATTCCTATTTTGAATTCATAAAAAGGCACATACTTTACAAACGTAAAATTTTAATTTTCAGGATTATAATATTATGTATAATATAAAACAATTATTACAAAAAATAATACCTACAGGTACTGAATCATCTAACATACCATATTCAATAACAGGTTTTCCTGTGTGGTCAATTATAATAGGAATTGTTATTGTAGTATTAGTAACAACAAGTGGCTTTATAAATGTGTATTACCTCAACAGGTCTCATCTGGAAATTGAAACAATACATGAAATAACATCACTGGCGCAAACTACCCAGATTGAATTTGAAAAACAATTCACCCTACTGCATTACATGATATTGGAAAATAATCCTGAAGAATATCGCAAATATTTCCACAAATTTTCTTATCAATATACAATTGTTCAAAATCAACTCTTTAATTTAAAATTGCTCCTGAATGATTACATAGCAATAAAACAGAGAATTGAAGAAATCCAGACTTACCATAAAGAGTTTTCAGAAATGCTAATAGATGAAATTACACAATATAAAGAAAATTCTATTTCAGCATATACAGTGTATATGACAATTAAAGGGAAGGATTTATTTGCTATTGAATCCTTAACACAGATTGTCAGTGATATTAACTCCAACAACTTTCAGATGATTAATAATACAAAAAATAAATTTTACATTTTTTCAATTACTTCAATTGGCATTATCAGCATAACTGCATTCATTCTAATAATTATTATTTTTCTTATCATTAAAAAAGAAAAACAATTATTGTTATCTATTGGCAAGCAACTCTCATCATTTTTACCTGCTCAATTAGTCCAATTAATATTAAGACAAGAAAAACAGGAAATATTACCAATACAAAAAAAGTTTATCACTGTTTGTTTTTCTGATATTCAAGGATTTACAAAACTTACTGATAGTATTGATGCAGATGTTGTTGCTACAATACTTAACCAATACCTTACTGAAATGACATCTATTGCAAATAAATTTAATGGCACTGTTGATAAATTCATTGGCGATGGCATTATGATTATTTTTGGCGCTCCACTTAGCATCACCCCTACCATTCAGGCAGATAATGCTGTCAGTATGGCACAGGAAATGCAAAATGCTTTCCAAAAATTAAATTGTAGATGGCAATCAACATATAACATAGAACCGTTATATCTCAGGATTGGTATTCACTGCGGTATTGCAACGGTTGGTAGCTTTGGCACTGCAGAACGATTAACATTTACAGCAGTTGGTAAAACAGTCAACATAGCTTCACGACTTGAAAAATTATGTCCTGAAAACAGTATTCTTATCAGCTCAGATATTAAACAACTATCACCACAATTAAAAACCGAGAATGTTATTACTCTTACTATACGCGGAATAGAAAAACCACTTGAAGTATATGAAATAGCATGCAATAAAAATTGATTGTCATTCATACCGTACACAAGCAATTGTCATATCATCAAGCTGGGGATAGGGGTTTCTAAAATTTTGTATATCTGTCATAATAGCATGTAATGTTTTTGCAAGATCATCTGAATAATTGCTTACAAACACCTTATTAAATCTTTGAATACCATATTCTTTACAATTAACATCACGCTGTTCCACACAACCATCGGTAATTGTGATAATAGTATCGCCAGACTCTAGATTAATTTTACCTGAATGCATGGCAATAATTTTTTGAATACCTAATGGCATATTACAATCTTTTATTTCTTTGAATGACAATTTATATACATTATTTCCTCGATAAAGGTAAGTCATTGAATGTCCAAAATCATATAACGTCAATATGCCATTATCCTCATTAAAGACCATAAAACAAGCAGTTACAAACTTTTCCCCTTCAAATGTAGAAAATATATAATTGTTTAAATGCACTAAAAAGGTATCTATATCACTACTATTAAAATCATATGTTGTCACCATACCATTTATGAGTGTTGTAATCATAGAAGCGGCAACACCTTTACCAGCAACATCACATATAGCAACAATAAGTTGATTTTCCTTTTTTGATGGTATTACAAAGTATGAATCACCACCAATATCCTGAACCAATTCATTTCTAATTGAAACAGTTAACCGCTTTGTTTTAAGTTCATATTGTTTCTTTATCATTCTATTTATAACACGTTTTGCTTGCTCTATATCTATCTGTGTTAGTCTTGATAAAAATATCAACATATCTTTAGTAGAAAACAATCCTTTGTAACATCCATTTTCATCAACAAGGGCATAATAATCCTGCACTCCAGTTAGTAAATCTTTTTCAATTAGTTTTGAACATTCAAAAATATGCATAGTATAATCAAACAATTGAACCTTTTGCAACATATCAGCCGCAGTTTTATTATAATAGAGCTCTCTTCCAAAACGTCTCCCTAAAATATCAAAAAGATCTTTCCTGATAATTATACCTGATACCTGCATGGATTTATCTACTACTGCCAGGGCAAATATTTTATCATTATTTGATAGTTCATCAACAATCTTTTCAATTGTTGTATCTAAATATACATAATACACTGAACTTATTAGCATACCAACTGTAAATCTGGCACATGCAGGTTCATATAATCTATGTATTACACTCTTTGAAACCAATGTTGATGTAGTGTTTGCCATGATAGTCAATTCCTCTGATGATTATTTTTGTTTTATTGTGAAAATGTAATTATAAAAGGTTAAAAAATTATTAAAGGTAGTGTCCTGTCAATTGTGTTTTTACCCTTCACTAAAATATTTTGCAAAATAAGGTAATCGTCTTCGTTTGAATT
>JARYLT010000168.1 GCA_029907515.1 Spirochaetota bacterium
AAACGATACCCTGTATGTGCGCGATATAGTGGAAAAAAATGAAACAGGCAAACGAAAAGTCCCGCAAACTGCTGAAGAAATTGCTGCATTTAAAAAGCGGCTTACCAATAACCCTGCATTTGAAAAAGGCATTTACGTTAAGGATGCTCATGGAACCATCACTGATTTTGGGATACTGCTTCGTCTTGTTGACCAGCCCCAATATGATCCTTTAGTAAAAGAGATTCTGGATATCATCAGTTACTATCAGGGTACTGTAGACATAGTTATACAGGGTGTCCCCGTAACCCATCATGAAATTAATGAATATATGAAAAGAGATCTTGAACGTTTTATACCACTGGTACTTATAGCAGTGCTAATTGTATTTTATTTAAATTTTAGATCAGTACGGGGAATGCTTCTTCCATTTGCCACACTGGTATTTGCTGACCTTTGGGTAATTGGGCTCATGGGGCATCTGGGATTCAAGCTTAATGTGATTGGCGTTGCATTGCCACCACTTATGACAGCTGTTGGTAGTTCATATTCTATTCACATCCTTAACCGGTACTATATTGATTATCCGGTAATTTCCCGTATGGGCAAATATAAAGGAATAATGTCTTCATCAATGCATATCTCACTTACGGTTATCCTTGCTGCTTTAACTACTGCTTTAGGTTTTTTTACCCTCATAACCAATCAGGTTTCATCCATCAGAGAGATGGGAGTATTTGCAGCAATAGGAGTTATTTTTTCTGTTATTATTGCACTCTCGATGATTCCTGCAGTATTGATGCTGCTTCCTCATAAAGAGAAAAAGCTACAATTTTCATCAAAGGTTTTTGCATACTTTAGTAATTTATCAACAGTTGATACAATTGTTACTACCCTTGCACACTGGGCTGTGAAAAAGACTCCCGTTGTCATAAGCATTTTACTTATTCTGATATGTATTGCATTTGTTGGCTTAAGTAAAGTGAATGTTGAATCCAGTGTCCATGCGTACTTTAAGGAAGGCGATTATATTCTTGTAAGTTCTAAAATAATTGGTCAAAAGTTTGGCGGCTCCACAGGACTCAACATACTCATTGAGACAAACAAACATGATGGAATAAAAAATCCTCAATTTTTACAATTCGTCGATACTTTCAGGGATTGGCTTGTTGCTGATGAAAATATAGACTTAAATATTGGGAGGACTGATGCATTTACCGATTTCATTAAAACAATACATTTAGCCATGCATGATAATGACTTTGCCTATTACTGCATCCCTGATACAGAAAAAGACATCGATAGCTACATTGACCTTTATGGAGGAAAAGATGACAATGATAATGGGTTGGCTGATGAATTTGAACCCTATGTTGATAGAAAATTTACAACAGTAAACATATTTGCTCGAATATGGGAAAAAGAAGGTAAATTATTAACCTCAAGCATAATGCATCATACCATAAACAAGATTGGCAACTATCTGAACACTCATCTTCCCGATGGATATACATATAAAATAACAGGCGAACCAAAAGTACTGGTGCGTATGTCAGAATATATTGTGCGTGGACAGATTATGAGCTTAGCTCTCAGTTTGATTTCTATATTCGTTGTAGTATTCATGCTCTTTAATAATATACGGGCAGCACTGGTTGCACTTATTCCAATAAGTACTGCAGTACTTTTAAATTTTGGTGTTATGGGATTTTTAGGCATACGGCTTGACATTGCAACAGCAATCATTGCATCTATAACTATTGGAATTGGAATTGACGATACTATTCACTTTTTAAACACGTATCGGCATTTTGATAAAAATAACATGCCACAGGATGAAGTAATACTTAAAACATTGCATCAGTCAGGGAAAGCAATTGTATACACATCTGTAGCACTTATATTTGGATTTCTGGTTCTTGTAATATCAAGCTTTAAACCAGTAATATATTTTTCAGTGCTGCTGGCTGTTACTATGATAACGACCACCATTGGTGCACTTTTATTTTTACCTGCAACCATCTATTTCTTTAAATTAAATCTTTCACCAAAAATATCTACATCAAAGGTGGGGCAAATTCTAAATATTGGTAAATACTTTGAACTGGAATCAGAATAATGCACTCTAACTCTCTATGGGGGATAAGAAATGATACTAATCATACGTTATATTTTTGCAGGAGAATATATTTTATATTTTAGGAACAATTTTAAATAACAACAGTTTTTAACAGGAGGGATACAATGAAAAAGTTTGCAGTATTAGGTTTGTTATCTGTGTTTGGTGTGGCGATAGTTACCGTGTATGCAATGACAGGCAGGGAAATAATGGAAAAGTCAGATGCTCTGCCTGAACCCAGAACCGCAATAAGTAAAGCAACAATGGTAATTTACAAAGGTGGTGATACCTTAACACGCACCATCGAGATGATGGCTATGAAGGTTGGGCAGAATGACAAAGTACTGGCAGTAGTTAAAGAAGAGCCCGGTGGCGATATTACCAAGGTATTGACACATACCAATAAAACAGGCGAAGATATGCAATGGGTTAAGATGTCTAACGGAAAAGTAAAGCGCATATCATCGGGTGACCGCAGTGGTGCATTTGTCAATTCACATATCTTCTATGAAGATTTGCGATCACGAAATATTGATGACTACGAATATACACTGATGGGAGAAGAAACTGTTGAAGGTTTTCCCTGTTATAAGGTGGAAGCAAAACCAAAGCCTGGCAAAAGTATCTATGATAAGGCAATATTTTTCATTATCAAAACAGGTGAATTTCAGTATTTTGCTGTACGTATAGATATTTTCTATGAAGGATATCTATACAAGCGGTTGATTAATTATAATCTGAAAAAGGTTGATGGTATCATTACACCGTATAAAGCTGTTATGTATCGACTGGACAAAAAAGGGGCTAACTTAGGTAGAACCGAAGTAACCATCACAAATCTGCAATACAATAACCCAGCAATTAATGAGAATATGTTTAATGTGGGGAAATTGTGAAAATGAAATGGTATGAAGTGGGGTGTGGTTTTTTATAAACCACACCCGCCCTTTACTGAGAATATGTTTACTGCTGGCAAACTGTATAAATGAAATGAAGTGGTCCTATCTTAAAAAATGGCCGCTTTAGAGAATTTCATAAACATGATTTTATCATAAATATAATCCGCTCATCTTGATACTATGCAGTCATCTCGATACACCCTACGGGCTACTTGATAACCTTATCTTGATGCGACCTATGACCACTGGACCACCTCGTCTCGATTTGATTGCTTGCGCAATCACTCGACAGATACGCTGTATTGGTCACAGGTTGCCGGGGATTTGGCACACAATGTGGCAAAATTACTCAACTGAAAAAAGAAATATTTATCAAAACGATCTTTTGAAAAGCCCCCTGCTTTTTGTACAAATAACACTATACTATTATATCTTATAATCTTCGTGATAGCCTGCGGGTATATGATAGTATTTAAAAGGTTGCTGTAAAATTCTACTAGCTCGTGTTTCAGGATTATCAAAAAAGTCTTTCACTATTTCCATAAAGTTCAATGAGACACCATAATACAGGCTTCTATATGGCCCCTCATCAGTTACATCCCCGCTGCGATAATTTCGCGTAAAATAACCAAAATCAAACTGAATATACCGTAAAAATTTTGGCAGTTTCAAACCTAAATTTTGAAGACCGGCCAATCTGAAATTGAGTACAAATATTGAACCATTGTAATCAGTGGTAAAGTTAATGGGTTTTTCATTTTGTTTTTTGTAAAAACGAGAAGTAGGTACATATTGCCAGCTATAGCCAATAAGTGAATCTAATGTTGGGGAATATTCCAGTATTATCCCCAGGGTAATCCCTGACAGGTCAGAAATTAAATCTTCATAAGAAAAGCCATATTCACTGGTATATGCATCCCCCACTTCTATCATAAGACCTAAAGCAGCT
>JARYLT010000169.1 GCA_029907515.1 Spirochaetota bacterium
TGACAAGTACCGTATTGAAGACGGCGTATGGAAAATGAGCTATATGGAATTGAAGCTGTTTTATGCGGCCGATATCAAACAGGGTTGGAAGGACAACCGCCGTAACGGCCTCGAATAATTTTATTTTTTTAAAAAATTATTTACAATTGTTCATCATTTTACACACTTATTGTATCTTCAGAACACCTATATTAGTAAACGTATAAGGATTTCTATGGAATTTAAAAAATTGCGTGTGGCTTTAATACTTCTGCTAGGTACTATTGGATTTGGAACTGCAGGGTATTATATATTTGAAGATATGAAACCATTTGATGCATTTTATATGACCATGATAACCATCAGTACTGTTGGTTTTCAGGAAGTTAAACCTTTAACTGTTTATGGACGTATTATTACCATTACAATAATTTTGAGTGGTGTTTCAATCAGTGCCTATGCTATTGGGACACTGTTACGTATGATTATTGAAGGCGAATTACGAAAAGAATTTGGGAGGAAAAAATTGGAACGTCAGATTCAATCATTACAGAACCATTATATCATTTGTGGTTATGGCAGAATAGGCAAACTGATATGCAAAGAACTTTATGATAGAAAGGTTCCATTTGTAGTCATTGAAAATAATCCATTGCCATTGAAGAACTTGAAAAGTTAAGCTATCTTTTTGTTGCAATGGATGCTACAAGTGAAGAGGCCTTGCTGAAGGCGGGGATAATGAAAGCCAAAGGATTAGTGACTGCAGTGATGTCTGATGCTGACAATGTGTATATTGTGTTAACTGCCCGGGGATTACGCAATGATATTTTTATATTATCCCGGGGATCAGATGAAAAGTCTGAGGTAAAGCTGCTGAGAGCAGGTGCAAGCAGGGTTATTCTCCCATACAAGATTGGGGGGAAACGTATGGCTGAGGTTTTAACCCGCCCTACGGTAGTTGATTTTTTAGATACTGCTATGATGGATTCGGAGTTAGGTTTAGCTATGGAGGAACTGAAGGTTGGCCAAAAATCACCAATGGTTGGAAAAAGTTTAATAGAAAGTAATTTAAGAAAGGATTATGGGGTCATAATTGTTGCAATAAAAAAAGCGCAGGGGAAAATGATTTTCAACCCTCAGTCATCAGAGGTTATTGAATCGGGCGATATAATTGTGGCATTAGGAAAAAAAGATATGATGGAAAAAATGAGTAATATACTGTGATTATCAAAATGTATGGCGTTTTGACATTTCATTGGAGATTTCGTTAATAAGAACATCTAATTTAAATGGCTTATGCATGTATATATCAATAACATTTTTATACGCTTTAATATTATTCAGAATCCATCCTGTCAGCAGAACGGTTATTGTTTCTTCTTTTTGTTCTTTGATTTTAGTTAGTAATTCCAGTCCTGTTGTACCGGATAATCCGTAATCAGCAATAACAATATCAAATTTATTAACTTTGAATGATTCATATGCCTGATCAGCGTTATTAAAAACTGATACTCTGTTTCCAAGTGAATCAAATACTTCATACATGATTTCCTGTAATGCTGGTTCATCTTCCACAATACATATATCCATGTCACGTAATTTTATTTGTGGGATTTGCTGTTCTTTATGGGGAAGCATTGAAATAGTATCTTCAGGAAGGATAATGGTTATTGAGTAATCCTGTAAAGATTCTTCTTCCATTAGTTTTGCATGATTTTGTTCAGCTAATTTTGAAAGATCAATAGTTGAAATAAACGCAAATTCATCTTTAGTTTCAAATAATTCTTTTTTTGCCTTTATTGCAATTGTTAACGTACTGTTCTTTTTTAGTGTTACTTCAACCACACCTTTGGTAGCTATTACTGAGGCAACTTTGAAAATAGTTGCCAGAAGCAGATCTCTGAATATGTGGGGATCACCATACATACTGACAAGTGAAAAATATCGCCGCTCAATAGCTACAGATCTTCGCTTTTGTGCTTCTTCAACTTTAAACTGGATTTTTGCAAATTCAATGGCATCTTCTATTGCTTCGACAACATTAATATCACATTTTTCTTCTAATTTATCTCTACCAATAAATTCTTCAATACGTCGAATTTGTTGTATACCATCTTCTGCAGATTTAATGATAAGTTTCAGGCCTTCCTGAAATGAAGGTTTTTCTGTAATCTGTAAAAGCCACTGAGCTTTGTTTAGCATTATATTGATGATGTTATTGAATGAATGAAGAAATCCTTTTGTCAGGTCACCAATAATATGGAATCTGCTGAGTTGTTGCAACTGGTATTCCATACGCTTTATTCTGGTAATATCTTCCAAAATAATCTCTACAATTGGGGGTGTACCTTGAATGTGAACAGGATAACAGGTTGCATTAACCCATCTTTCATCTTTGTCTTTTGTTATAAAGCGTATTTCACCAATCCGTTTGTAACCAATACTCCCTTCAAATATTTGCGATAACGTTAAGCGCATTCTGTTAAAATCATAGTGATTCAGAGCGCGATAGAGAAGATTTCTATTCTTCTTCAAATCTTCTATTTCATAGCCAATGAGTTCCTGTACCGAGGGGCTGGCTCTAACAATATTGCCTGATTGATCAATCTGCAAAATGGGAAATGGTGAATATTCATAAAGCAATGATTCGTAATTCTTACTTTCCTGGCTGATAATGGTGTCGGTTGATTTATCAAAAGACAGTATTCGTTCATCAACTATCTGTAAAAGTACAAAAAGAGCAACAATAACAGTACCCTGAAATACTGGGAAAATATAAATTTCAGTTGAAACACGCTGGTTATCTTTATTACGAAAAACTGCAAAACATTGCCTGGATAAGCCTTTTAGTGCCTTCAAATATGAAGTTGCCAGTTGTTTGCGATATTCTGGATAAAAGGGATGGGTAACATCAAGAGACAGGTTTTTGACATTCACCAGATCAGAGAAAGCGTCATTTGAAGCAATAACTTCGCCTGAAACACTTATAACACATGCTGGTAACTGAAACATTAAAACCATTTCAGTGGCTGAGTGAATTGTCATATCATTTATGGGAACCATGCTAGTATGGTTATTTTGCATAGAACACACCATTACTAAATAACCATCTCATGGAGGGTATATTTTTTTGCAATAAAAATATAAAAAATAAATTTACTCCGAGGAGTTTGTTGTGGGTGCTTCTGAACTATTGTTTCCTGGATTGGATGGGATGGTGGCATTATATGCTTTATCTGGTAAACTGCCAAGAATAACAGGAATTGTCATTTGGGATTTATTGCGAATGACAGTTAACTGCAATGTTTTTCCCGATTGAGAGTTTCTAACTATCTGAACTAAATCCTGGGGTTTCTGAATTGATTTACCATCAGCTGCTATAATAACATCATTTATCTTTATACCTGATTGAGCAGCAGGACTTTCGGGAATTATATCATTAACATAAACACCAGAAGAAAAAGAAAGCCCGAGTTCACGGGCTTTCTCTTCAGTTATAGATTTTATTTTTGCTCCTAAATACCCCTTGCCTATGCCCGATTCAATGTCAATCGAAAACCGGGATACACCTTTAGTGGGGAGTATACGTTTATTCAGGAAAACTTTCTTCCCAGATTTAATTTCTATGGTTTCATTTTGTGTTGACACAATATTTCCACTATAGTCAACGAATTTAAATGTGATTGTATAGTTACCTGGTGGCAGGAATATTCTGGAAAGCTGAAAGTTTTCGGGCAATGTATGCCAGCATCTGAGGTCGGGTTTGATTTGAGATAATAAACCTACACCAACGCCAGTGCCAACAACGGTGCCAATGAGCCCTGCATAACCACCCATTTTTTTGGATTCTTCAGCTAATTTTTTTGCTGCATACCCTGCAGCTACGGCTGCTGCTGCTTTAACTGCAATACCGGCAGCTA
>JARYLT010000016.1 GCA_029907515.1 Spirochaetota bacterium
TTGGTTGAGTTTTTATTATCTGGTAGGAGTACAATGCTTCTTTACAAGCATTTTTACACACTCTATGGGACATTACCCTTAAAAAAATTAATGAACAAATATTTATCTTATATTTTTAACCAAAATTTTATTTGGAACTAATAAATTTATTATAAAAATCAACCATTTTTTTTCGGCTTCCTGTGGATTGGACTGCCATGCTCGTGCGTGCTTATTGCAATGCGCTGTCCTCATAATCTTTGGTTCTTTGGCTTTTGCAAAAATGCGCTGGCCATGATGATAGGCTATATAATCATCACTATCACAGTGTATAATAAATACGGGACGTGGTGAAATACTCCCAATAAAATCTTCAGGATTTATACCATTAGTATCTGCTCCCAACCGGATGCTATACACCCACATAACTGCATTAATGATAGGAAATCGTGGCAGGCCAAAATCACGTTTTGCTATTTCAGCAAGCAAATCGCTCAAATTGGCAAAAGCTGCTTCAAATACACCAGCCTGTATACGTTTGTCACTAGCCATAGCTTGAATTGCAGTGGAAGCTCCCATTGATACACCAAATACACCAATGTTTTTAAAGCCTTTTGATTGTAAAAAATCAACTGCTGCAATCACATCATTTTTTTCATAATAGCCCATGGCTGTTTTTGCCTTATCGCTTTTTCCGTGATTTCGAAGATCAAATAACAATACAGTATATCCTGCTTTATGCAGTGCCTTTACCCACCGCAACCCCTCACGTCTGTCAGCGGTAATGCCATGAACCATTACAATTGCTGCATTTGATTTTCCAGGAACAAGCCACCCTTTCAGGGTAAGATTTTCATTATTCTTAAATGTAACATCTTTATACGGTATACCCAGTTCACCTATACCATCGCAATATACAAAATGATCAACCTGGCATGTATATGGTTTTGGGTTAATAAGCTGATTTGAAAAATGCCATGCAGCACCAAAGACAATGACACACAGCACAATAATAATTGCTACACATACTATAATTACTTTTTTAGCCATGTAGTATCCTCCAAATCGTTAGATTACATTATAGTGATTATGATAATATAATCGATTTCGATGTTTTGCAAGAAAAAAATATAGTAACTATCGCCACATAAAAAAATGGTTGATTTTGATTACATTTGTTCATATAGTCGATACCGATAATTTTCGCACACCTTACCATAAAAGGATTAGCCATGTGGGAATTTACTCAAACAAGTGTTCACTGGATAGATATCGTTTTGATAGTAAGCTATTTAGCAGGCATAACCGTATTTGGCTTTTATTACAAATCACACATTAAAACTGCAAAAGATTATTTTTTGGCCAACAGGTCATTGCCCTGGTGGGTCATAGGTCTTTCAATCATTGGCACCAATATTGGTTCAAACGATTACATTGGTGCTGCAGGAAATGCCTACAGCATTGGGATAGCTCAGGCAAATTTTGAATGGATAGGTGCTATCCCTGCCATGATACTATCGGCACTTGTCTTTATTCCATTTTTCTGGCGTGCAGGCGTTTATTCAATACCTGAATATTTGGGCTTGCGATATAATAATGCAGTGCGTTTTATTGCGGCCTGTGTCATGAGTGTATTTGCAGTGGTTATTGTTGGAGTGTTTCTGTGGGCAACCGCCATTATGCTGCAAACATATTTGGGCTGGCCAATATGGTTTTCAATACTGGTAACAGCAACCGTTGTTGGCTTTTATACTATATCGGGCGGGCTTGGCGCAGTTGCTATCACCGATACCGTTCAGACATTCATCATGTTCTTTACAGCCATTATTGTTGCTTTTATTGGTATTGAAAAAATTGGTGGTTTCGATGTGTTTATAAAAACATTACAAAACAATTACCCTGACCACCTCCATTCATTTTTGCCTGCCAATCACCCAGTATTCCCATGGCCAGGCGTAATACTGGGACTTGGCATTGTGCTTTCTCCCGCATACTGGTGTGCCAATCAGGCAATTTTACAGCGAACCTTTGCAGCCAAAAGTGAATGGGATGGCAAAGCTTCAATGATGTTTGCTGCATGCCTTAAAACGTTTGTACCATTTTTAATTGTAATGCCAGGGCTACTTGCTCTGACCCTTGCAGGCAAAAGTATTACCCACCAGGATCAGGCATTGCCATGGGTTATTAAACATATTCTACCTGCAGGCATTTCAGGCCTTATGTTTGTTGCATTCATTGCTGCTTTACAGTCATCGATAGATTCAACCATGAATTCCACCTCGGTTATAATTGTTCGGGATATTATTAATGTTGCCAAAAAAACTAAACTGACTGACGGAGCACAATTGCGTCTGGGGAAATTGTTTACATTTATCATTCTTATTGTAGGCATTGCATTTGCACCAATCACAGCTTACTTTCAGGGTATTTATGTGTATGTGCAATATGCATTATCTCTTTTTCAGGGGCCAATTTTTGCCCTGATGCTCTTTGGTATCTTAGATAAACGTATTACACCTTCAGCTGGTCTTTTTAGCATGATATCGGGGCTGGCTGTTGCAGCAGTCTTAGGCTGGTTACAGTTCAACATGCTGTATATAGCATTTCTTTCATTTGTATATTCGGCGATAGCTCTGTATATTGTTTCCCTGTTTACGAAAAGAAAACCAGAAGCTGAACTGAAAAATGTTGTGTATAGCAATGTTGTTGAAATTGATTAATTGGTGGAGACCCGTATGACAGAAATACTGTATTCACTTCCGCTTTGGTATGCAAAAGTTACAGCAATGCTTATTTTCTTAGGCATGCTTATTGTTGCTTGGCTTTTGCCGTATAATTTTGTTGTCCAGGGTGCTCCTGATAAAAAACGATGGCGCGATTTACGACTGTGGGCAACCTTATTAACTATAGTACAGTTATTTATTTATTATATTTTTTGAATAGTATATAGCAAATCATAAACTCACTACGATACATATTAAAAACAAAATATTTTTTCACCCTGGTTGCTTCTATTATCTTATTATTAAGTTCATATGTTTCAGTGCAGGAAGAATATGCATATTTTATGCCATCAGGGAAAATGTTTTTGACTTTCAACGGGGATTTATCCCTGAAAGGGAATGGCTACGGGAGTAAAGCATCAATAGTTGATACAAACAGTGATGATACGTTGAATGGTGAATCGGGTGCCGCATTCTATTCTTACAAAAACTATTTGCTAAAATATAGCCATATGTTTAATGATACTGTTGGGGCATATGTGAATGCAGGAATCACAGAAAGAGCATTTAGCGTTGATTATTATTACTCCACAGGTATAGAGAATAGTTCACTATAGTATCAACAATATTATCACCTGGAAAGCGGATGCAGGTTAAATATATTTTACAATTGCTATATAGATTTAGGAGCATATTATGGCATTCAAAAAGGTAATATGACGTTAACAGTTGAAGATAATATCCTTTTTTTATATGAAAAAGCTAAAAAAAGGGATATAACCATTAAAGAAAATGATTGGAGAAAAATTAATAAAGATTTTGGACTAACTGTAGCAATGGAATTGATTTTCCCAATTTTTACAGGATAGATTATATTTTGATACCAGTATTAGATTTATCAATAGAGTGTTTCCTGCATTTGAACTTGTTGGTAACACATCAGAGGATTTCAAATGGAAAATATACAATGTAAGTCTTGGACTTTTTTAGGAATAACTGCTGTGTTTTAAAAAACAAAGATATTTTTTAGTTTTAGTTTTACAATTAAAGGTGAGTATACGTCTACTCACCTTTATTTATTTTTCTATTATTTTCTTGCCATTTTAGTTTTGTTATTTTTAATAAATATATTATTTATTTCACAATTATTTTAATGCAGTGAAATTTTATTAGCATGATACCATTTATTTCCATTCCTCCTCTACTTATGGCTACTATAGCAGTGTATGTTGCAGTATCATACACTCTTATGTTTGCACGAAGAAAAAATGAACCCGAACATATATGGTTTGCATTAATGTGTTATACAATTGCATTGTATGATATATTTTCTGCTTTGCTGTATATGTCGCCATCACCACTTCATTCAATACTGTATCAACGCATGCAATTTGCTGTATTGGCATGTTTCATTATAGCAATAACTTGGTTTATTGCTTCACTGGTGCACATTAATTCTGCTTTAGTTTACACCATCACATTGATAATGGGGTTATTTATTATAGCTGGATTTGTTTTCGACAGTTCATATACATTAAACCCTTACAACCCATATATAAAGCAATTCCATTTTTTTGGAACAACAATAACGTACAATGAAGCTGATCCTGGTCTTGTGTATGTGTTACAGTATATTGCCATGTTAATAACTGGTTTATATTTATTATACAAACTTTTTATATGGTGCCGCTATGGTGAAATTCACATAAAAATTCTATTTATCAGTTTTTCAATTTTCCTACTTGCCAGCATTAATGACGTATGTGTTGGTAAAGGTATGTACCAATTTATTTACATACTTGAATATGCCTACTTTTTTGTCATTCTTTCCATGGCATACATTTTACAATCACGCTTCGTTAAGCTCCACAGGGAGATAGAACATCTGACTTTTTTATTTAACAGAAAGCTTCTGGAAAAAGAAAGATATTTACAACCAATATCCAGTGAAAGCAAGCATAAACAGCTTTCTGCAACAAACTCAGAAAAGATTCAGCATGCCGTTGAGTACATTCATGCAAACTTTGCATTTGATCTATCTCGAGAAGGGCTTGCTGCAATGATTGATTTGCATCCCGATACATTCAGCAGGCTTTTTAAAACATACACAGGTAAATCCCTCCCTGACTACATAAATGAATTGAGAATTAATTATGCACGGGAATTGCTTACATCAACCAGTGATTCCATAGTAACTATCGCCTTTAAAACTGGCTTTGAAAGCCTTTCCACGTTTAACCGTGCATTTCACAAAATTCTTAATACCACTCCAACAGCTTACCGTAAACATAATAGCAAATTCTGATTAATCAGATATTGCGTAGACAAATACACATTTATATCCTATAAAAAAGCATTCTAAGATCCTCTTGCAGTGTAATGTAGAATCGCTATGTATGGCGGTTAAGAAAATAAGTTTAAAAGTATTATTTCTGGAGGCATCAAAATGAAACCAACATATATACTAACTCATGACGTGGGTACCACAGGCAACAAAACATGCCTTTATAAAGTTGATAATAAAATAACACTTATTGATTCGTATCTGGTGGAATATCCTCTGTATATGCTTCCTGATGGAGGTGTTGAACAAAAAGCTGACCAGTGGTGGGATGCCATCTGTAAGGCCACAAAGATGGTAATGAAGAAAAGCGGTATTCCACCTGCAAAGATAGCAGCCATGGCATTCTGTGCACAGATGCAGGGCTCTGTGTTTATTGACAACGATGGCAATGCATTGCGTAACCCCATGAGTTATTTAGATCAACGTGCTACCAGGCAAATTGAAAAATATCTGTACAAAGGAATTGTTAAAATTGAAAAATGGAATGCTTATAAAACTATCAAATCATTAATTGTAACTGGAGGGCTTGCTGCAACGCCAAAAGACCCATTATGGAAATACCACTGGGTCAAGGATAATGAACCTGATATTTTTGCAAAAGCATACAAGTGGCTTGATGTTAAGGACTATCTGATTTTCAGATGCACCGGGAAATTAGGTATGACACAGGATTCAGCTAATGTTACATTTATTTATGATACACGAAAAGGAAGATTGGGCTGGCATAAAGGCTTGTGCAAAATATTTGATGTAAACATGGAACACCTGCCTCCTGTGTTCAACTCAACAGATACTATCGGTACTATTACAAAAAAAGCTGCCAGGGAATTAGGTATTGCTGAAGGTATTCCAGTTTTTGGCGGTGGTGGTGATGTTCCACTTACTCTGGTTGGTTCTGGGTGTACTGACCTGTATGATACAAACATCTATGTTGGAACCAGCGGATGGGTTTCATCTAACGTTGATAAACGTATGGTTGATATTGGCAACTTTATTGCTTCAATCCTGGGATCTATCCCCAATCATTATGTGTATGTTGCCGAACAGGAAACTGCTGGTGCCTGTTTAAAATGGGTTCGTGATCATTTAGCTTTAGATGAAATAGGGATGTATTTGCAGGCTCGCCATATTGCAGACAAAAGTAAGGAATACGAATCTTTGTATGATTTTTTGAATACGGTTGTAATGCAAACACCTCCTGGAGCCGGTAATGTTCTGTTCACACCGTGGCTCCATGGAAACCGTTCACCACGTGAAGACCCGTATGCTCGTGGCATGTTCTTTAACTTGAGTTTGACAACCGGCAAACGACAGATGATACGAAGTGTGCTTGAAGGCGTTGCATACCATATACGCTGGATGCTGGAAGCTATGGAAAAAAAGATACCCCGTCAGAAGGTGCTGCGGTTTGCCGGTGGTGGTGCAAAATCTGATGTGTGGTGCCAGATTATGGCTGATATTACCGGCAGGCAGGTTGAGGCTATTGAAAATGAGATCAATGCCGGTACAGTTGGTGCTACGGTTGTTTGTGCTGTTGGTTTGGGGATTTTATCTTCATTCAATGAAGCAAAGCGTCTGGTGGGAGTGCGAAAAATTTTCAAGCCACAACCGCAATACGCTGATATGTATACACGCAATTTCAAAGTTTTTACCAAACTGTATGAAAAGAACAAAGATCTTTTTAAAATACTTAATTATTAGAGTTTAGGAGGAATACAATGAAACAGGAATATGCCATTTCACACTGGCCAGATTCAAAAGAAATTCTTGAAAAATTGAGGGTTCTTGCAAATGAACTACCGGTGTATCAGATCAACCGTAATAAAATGAATGAATACCTTGAAAAGTATGAAACAAAATTTAAATCATCAAAGCAACTGGTAGAAAAAGCCAGGCAACGAATACCTGGTGGTGTACAGCATAACTTAGCTTTTAATTATCCATTTCCTTTAGCAATAGCAAAAGCTGATGGTGCCTATCTATATGATGTTGATGGCAATAAGTTTATAGATTTTCTTCAGGCTGGTGGCCCAACCGTACTTGGCAGCAATTACAAACCTGTTCGCGATAAAGTTATAGAAGTTATCAATGAGTGCAGCCCGGTCACAGGTTTATTTCATGAATATGAGTTACTTCTGGCAGAGCTTATACACTCACATATTCCATCTGTTGAATTATTCCGATCTCTTGCCAGTGGAACCGAAGGATGTATGGCAGCAATAAGGGCTGCACGATGCTTCACCGATAAAAAGTATATCATCAAGGTTGGCGGTGCCTATCACGGCTGGAGCGATCAGATGGTATTTGCAATGCGAATACCAGGACTGGGGACTCTGGATTCTCATGGCATACCAGAAGGTTGTTATACCTACATGCAAGAATTTTATCCAAATGATATTGATGGCTTGGAAAAATTACTGAAAGAAAACGAATCAAAGGGTGGCACTGCTGCTGTTATAGTAGAACCGCTGGGTCCTGAAAGCGGTACACGGCCAGTACATTATGATTTTAATGCTAAAGTGCGTGAACTATGCGATAAATACAATTCACTGCTCATCTTTGACGAGGTGGTTACCGCTTTTAGAGTTGGACTTGGCGGTGCGCAGGGCTATTTTGGTGTTAAACCCGATTTAACAGTATTTGGCAAATGTGTTGCAGGTGGGTATCCTGCTGCAGGAGGTGTTGGCGGCAGAAGAGAAATTATGGAAACGTTTGCAGCAGGTATTCAGGGTTTAAAAAAGCGCACCATGGTTGGTGGCACCCTATCTGCAAATCCTTTGTCATGCGCAGCCGGATATTTTGCCATTAAAGCTATTGAGGAAACACAGGCACATATAAAAGCAGGAAAAGCAGGCGATAAACTTACACAAGGATTACAGGAAATATTTAAACGATATGACCTACCCTTTGTAGCATTTAATCATGGCTCAATATGCCACATGGAAACTGGTGCTGCCATGTTAATGGAATTAACCAACCCCAAGATATTTGAACAGGTTGGACAGCGTCGTAAGGTCATGGAAGAGCTTGGAGCAGCACTCATGGTTGAAGGCATCATAACACTAGCGGGAAGCCGCATTTACACAAGTATGGCTGACACTGATGATGTCATTGATGATGCATTAGAGCGATTTGACAGAGTATTTAAATATTTTGAACCAGTTAAGGAGAAATGATATGACTAATGAAATAAAAGTATATGGCTACCGCTGGATAATTTTGTTTATTTTTGCGTTGCTGAATATTGTTATACAAATTCACTGGATATCCTTTGCCAGCATTACTTCAGAAGCAGCGGCGTTTTACAATGTAACGCCGCTGTCAATTGGCTTTTTATCAATGCTCTTTATGATTGTCTATGTTTTTATATCACTACCTGCTTCATATATTATTGACACTTATGGCATACGATTTGGTATTGGCATTGGTGCCGTACTCATTGGTATATTTGGCATTATAAAGGGTTTGTATGCATATTCTTTTAATGCGATAGTTACTACTCAAATAGCGTTAGCCATAGCTCAGCCATTTATCCTCAATGCATATACACGGCTATCTGCAAAATGGTTTCCTTTAGATGAGCGTGCAACAGCAACTGGCATCGCATCGCTTGCACAATATATTGGCATAATAGTTGGGCTTGCTGCTACGCCGTTTCTGGTGCATTCATATTCTATACCACACACAATGTATATCTATGGCATCTTAAGTATTGCCATTGCAGTACTATTTCTTGTTTTTATGAAAGAAGAGCCTCCTACACCACCGTGCGAAAAAGGGCAGGAAGAACGCTTCAAAGTAAAAGAGGGGCTACAGCATATATTCAGCATGAAACAGATGTGGCTGGTAATACTTCTTTTCTTTATAGGACTTGGAATGTTTAACGCAGTTACAACATGGATAGAGCAGATACTTGAGCCACGTGGCTTTAATTCTGAGCAGGCCGGTATTGTTGGTGCCAGCATGATGGCTGGGGGTATTCTTGGAGCAATTATTCTGCCGTTACTTTCGGACCATTATAGAAAGCGCAAAGTTTTTTTAACTATCTGTATGGCATTTCTTATTCCTGGACTTGCAGGTTTAACATTTGCACAACATTTTAATACAATTTTGATTTCAAGTTTTATTCTTGGTTTTTTTATCATGAGTGCAGGCCCAATTGGCTTCCAGTATGCAGCAGAAATTTCCTATCCTGCACCCGAATCAAGTTCACAGGGCCTTTTACTCTTATCAGGTCAGATTTCAGGAATACTCTTTATTTTTGCCATGGATGCATTCAGAACCAGTAATGGTGCAATGACTCCATTTATGATTGCCTTTATTGTGCTGATGGTTATTAATACACTATTAACATTTAAATTAAAAGAATCAAATTTAATCAACTCATAATATTTTTAATGTTATAATGACGTAATTTCTAACAAACGAAAAGAGTGGAATCATATTCGTAAAGCAAAGATTATTACATTATGGTAATTCGAAATAATCCCATGAATATATTTTATATCTTTATAGGAGTTAACCATGTCACAGTACACAATGTATAAAGAACAAATTTTACAATGGTGCCAATGGCTCAATGAACACGGATTTTTTGGTACACAATTGGGCAGTGGTGGCAATATATCATGCAGAATTGAAAATGAAGAGAAAATTGCAGTAACTCCATCAAGTCTGCCCTATAAGGATATGACCACGAGCGACATTTGCATTGTTGATTATAACCAGAATGTTATTGAAGGCAAAAAGCCCACAATGGAATTGTCAATGCATCTTGCAATTTATAAAGCAAGGGACGATATAAGCGCAGTAGTACACACTCATCAGATTTATGCAAGCATACTGTCGGTCATGAATATTGATAAGCCAATCCAAGCCATGTTCGATGAAATTGCATTTGCAATTGGTGATGAGGTTGCTTTTGTTCCCTATGCACTATCGGGTACACCCGAGCTTGCCAGTAATGTTGCTTCTGCTGTTACCAATAAATGTAAATGTTATATCATTAAAAATCATGGTGCTATTGCTTTAGGCAAAAATTTAGAGCAAGCCTGCCTTCATGCTGAGATGCTGGAAAAGGTTTCCATGGTGTATTATTATTCACTGGCCGCAGGGAAGGAAGCTAGCTCACTCCCCGAACCCATAATGCAGGTAATACGCCAGTTATCTGGTAAATGATGGTTGATTTCCAAAGTTTCGGTTTAATAGTAACAAAATTTTTGCTTGACATTATATGAAATATTTATAGTATTTTTATAAAATATAAAAATATCCCCTATACTATATACTATTTTACGGAGGTTTTTTATGAAAAAAAGCGTATCATTACTTGTTCTTTTTATGCTGGTAGCAGCAATAAGCATAGCTGAAGCAGGTGTTGTGCGAAACAATGCAGGTTGTGGCGTTGGCTCAATGATTTTTGGCGACAAAGATGGATTGTTATTTGAGATATTGGCAACAACAACAAATGGAATTTGTGGCAACCAGACATTTGGCATGACTTCAGGTACACTGGGTTGTGCTCCTATGAAAGGGATTGTTTCAAACGAAAAGATCAACCTTTATGTAGCAGATAACATGGATAACCTTGCAAAAGACATTGCTAAAGGCAATGGTGAATATCTGGAAACATTAGCTCTGCTTATGAATGTTCCCGAAAGCGAAAAACAGCAGTTCTTCACAAAATTACAGTCTAACTTTAACAAAATTTATACTTCAAACGATGTAACTTCAACCGAAGTTGTAAAGAATATTGAAGCAGTATTGCAGAATAGTTAATCATATCATATTTTTTAATAGGGGAATATTGTCACTGCTCTCATACATAAGGCACAATAAAGAAATCTTTATTGTGCCTTTTTTTATTCTATTAATCCATTTTACAGCCATATTGTCTTATCACTATGCCTATGCTCAACAAAAATATCCATATGAAACAATTATTGATATATCGTCCAGCACAACAATATCAAAGGATCTTTTTCAATCTATAAATATTGATCAATTAATATCAATTGCACACACAAAAAATTTATGTAATACTACTCAATGGTGGGCTTTGCTTCACTACAAAAAAAATATCTTTGGAATTAAAAGTCTTGTTGATGACCCCAAATTTTTTCTTGCACCAGATGGGAAATACAATCCCCAAAGTGAACTTGACGCCACAATACGATATTTATACTCATACCATGAAAAAGAAAATCCCATTGATCGTTTCATGGCACGGTATGAATGGTTAAAAAAAGAATTACAAACACCAAGTCCATATGAAGTGTTCTGCAAAAAATATCAGGAGATAGTATCATTCAAAGACACAATTAAAGTTAACCTGGTATTTCCCACAGGATATATCAACAGCCCTGCTTCAATGTTTGGGCATACTCTTTTAACAGTACAGTCTCAGTATAATCCAGGGCTGCTATCATCAGCTATAAATTACGCTGCAAATACCAATGAAACATTTGGTCCACTGTTTGCATTCAGAGGAATATTTGGATTTTATAAGGGTTACTTCTCAATAATGCCGTATTATATGAAGGTTCAGGAATACAGTGACCTTGAAAGCAGGGATATATGGGAATATACATTAAACCTTAATCAGGAAGAAGTCAGGTTCATGCTTTTTCATATTTGGGAGCTTGATAATGTATATTCAGATTATTATTTTTTTGATGAAAATTGTTCATTTAATCTTCTATATCTTATGGAAGTTACCCGTCCTGATTCACATCTTACCAATAATTTCTTTTTCTGGGTAATTCCTATTGATACCATAAGAAAAGTAATCAATGCAGGATTTGTTGAAAGCACTTCATTCCGGCCTTCAAGAACAACAACCATTAATCATATGGTACTACAACTCAATCCTGATCAAATAAAATTTGTAAAATCCATAGCTAACCATGAAAATAAAGCATTAACAAACCTTTTGAACTCATCATTTACTGAAACACAAAAAATACAAATTCTTGATTGTGCTTCCGAATTCATTCAATATCGATATGCAAATAAAGAATATACACAAAAAGAATATCAGGATTTATTTATCAATGTGTTAAAAATCCGAAGTTCTTTTCCACAAACATTATCCTATACAATTCCTGATCCACCAAGACCAGAGACCGGTCATTATTCCAGCCATATACGCTTGCAGGGAGGAATCTTTGACAAGAAACCTTATAGTGAACTGGTATACAGGCCATCGTATCATGACCTGTGTGATGACCCCTCAGGCTTTATTCCGGGATCTCAAATTATATTTGGTGAAACAGCAATTCGCTATGATTATGATAATCAAAAACTATTATTGCAACGTTTAGAATTAATAAATATTGAATCCCTTTCACCAATAAACCCTCTGATAAAGCCGTTAAGCTGGAAAGTAATTACCGGATTTGACCATGTACCTTTTGCAAGCAATAATCAAACACTGGTGTACCAACTTAATACAGGAAGTGGTTATACCATCGAGGTCTTCAAATGGCTGCAAATACATGGCATGATTGAATTTTCAGGCTTACTCAATAATGGCTTTAAAAATAATATTGAAGCTGGCCCCGGAGTTTCAGCAGGGTTCGTGTTGCAACCTTTTCAACATTTTCGTATTAGAGGTTATATAGTTGATACATACTATCTTTATGGAGAAGCATGTAATTTCTTAACCATGAAGGCCATTATGCAGTATAATGTAAGTCAACGATATAGCATGCGATTTGAAGTCACAAGCTGGTATAATGAACAGTGGTATAATCAGTTTTCAGCTGCATTGACTTTCTATTTCTGGTGATTAATTCTATGAACTATCGCTTCTATATAATTTTATGTATATGTTTAGTGGTAACAGGCTGCCTTGACAGTGTTATCTATCACCCTGACACAATGACACCCACTACCAGTGCACTACCATTCCCCGCAGAAGATGTTTTCATCCATCTCAATGAAACTGTCACTCTTCATGGCTGGTTCATTTCTTCACAAACAGCTCGTTTTACTGTATGTTATTTTCACGGTAATGCGGGCAACATATATGATAGAATTGAACTATTGAAACTTTTACATTCAATTCCGCTTTCTATTTTCATAATAGATTATCGCGGATATGGTAAAAGCAGTGGCAAACCCAGTGAAAAAGGATTGTATGAAGATGCAATGGCTGCATGGGAATATTTGACTGATGTTAAAAAAATATCACCAAAAGAAATTATTTTGTTTGGGCGTTCACTTGGGGGACCTATAGCTTTGTACTGTGCATCAAGAACAAACCCTGCAGGTATTATAATTGATTCAAGTTTTACCAGTATTAAAACCATGGTGCAATATCACAGCTCAGGATGCATGTCACTGTTTTTTAAAGAAAAATATCCAGCTATTGATTACATACAGAAAATAGCTATACCTGTTCTGATACTTCATAGCAGGGATGATGAAACTGCACCATTTTCAATGGGACAGGAACTTTACAGACAATGTCCATCAAACAAAAAATATTTTGTAGAGTTGCGAGGTGGACATAATAATAATTTTCTTGTTGATGCACCACTATACCGTAACAGTATAAAAGAGTTTGTTTTATCATTAACCAGTGAGGAGTGATTTCACTATGATAAAAAGGTATGTAGCTCTATTCGTATGCTTGTTGTTTCCATTATATTCTGAAGCACAGGATTGTGTGCCCATATCCTTTAATACATTGCGAATGCTTGCAGAAAGCTGCATTGACCCATGCCCAATATGTCAGAAGAAACTTCAAAGGCAAGCACTGGGACAAATTACAAAAGATATATTCCCAGGTAAAAAAATAATGTTTAATTCATCATGCAGCCTGATGAAGACTCAGCAAACAAAAGATAACGAATTAATGCTGAACACAGACTATGATTCAAAAATTATGATTAATGGAACAGAAACTAATCTGCCATATATTATTTTAAAGTTTTACACACATGAAAACCACATCGTTGGAATTGATGAAAAGGATTATACTTCAAGGGAAATTCAGAATATGTATAAAAATCTAATGTATAATAAACCCCTTGAAGCAGAAGTTATTGTCATTTCCTATAAATACAGTGATTTTGCATCTTTAATATATTTGCCCGAACGAAATACATTAATTATCCATTGTAAAGTCATCCGTTTGCAACAGATACAATAAATTCTTTATTTACTCAATTGCCTCTGCCAGCAATGAAATGGGATGTATTACCGTATACTGAGTATTCATCTCTATCTGCCATTTACAGGTTTCACAATCGGTTACCACAAAATCTGGTTTTGCCTCTTCAATTATTTTAAAGAGTTCGCTTCCCACTGCCTGAGAAATGGCATAATATTCATTTTTAAAGCCATATGTACCGGATATACCGCAGCATTCAGAATGCAGTATCTTCAGGGTTAATCCGGGTATCTTACGCAATAGTTCAATTGTAAATGCAACATTGCCCATGCGTTCTAAATGGCAGGGTGAATGGTATGCCACAGTATATTTAAGAGGTTTTAAATTGGGGATGTTGCCTTTTTCAAATTCCTCAAGAACATATTGCGTAATATATGCTATGTTGTTTGCAATAGGGCTGTTATCAAGTTCAAGCAAATTGGGATATTCATGTTTCAATGCTAACGAACAGCTTGATGATGCTGAAACAATCCTGGTATGTTCATTGGGCAGTGCTCTGGACAACACCCGTATATTATGCCTGCCATGCGATTGTGCTTTTTTTATATATCCATTTGCTATTAAAGGAACACCACAGCATTTTTCTTTAGTAATAATAACACCCTTGCCCAATGCATTGAGTACTTTTACTACATCCTTTCCTAATTGAGGATAATTGTAATTAACGTAACACCCATGAAAGTATACTACCTTTTCAAGATATTTATTCTGATATTTTTTTGCTTCTTTAAACCATTTTCTAAATGTCATGGATGCATAGTTTGGAAATGTTCTGCCTTTAGGAATCTGGAAAATCAGGTCAAGAAAGTACTTAACAATTCCCAAATGGGTAAAAAAATTGACTATGGGTGAAAATATTGTCCCAAAAGTTCCCATTAAATCAGTACGACTGAGTAAAAAATCCCGTATTCTGAATTCTTTTTTTGAATAGCGCCATTTTGCCGTCTGGATAATGTCTGCTATCTTTACATCAGATGGGCATGCAATTTCACACCGTTTACAGTTAGAACAATACTTTAATGATATATCAAGAAGCTGTGGGTTTTTTATGCGAAGCCGTTCAGTATCAGGCCCTGACTGCTTGGGACCGGGATACAAATGGGTAACTCGTGCAACCGGGCAGTAAATGGTACATACCGTACATTTTATACAATGGTCAAAACTTATGTTTTCTAACTTTATCATGGTGCTATCTCATAAGCTTATATAAAGATATAATCTGATTTGCAGCCTTGTATGCGGTGCTTATCGCCACACCACTTCCACAGCCTTCCCTGATTGGATTATAATGTGCAAGTATTGCCCCACTGCAATATACATTCTGGATAATATTGTTGTTGCTATCATACGGCCGTAAATTTTCATCGGTAACCACACCATACTCTAAGAAAGGATGAGAATTTTTGTAAAAGAATTGTGGGCTATACCATTTATTGCGTTCAGGCTCATAATGAAGTTTCAGTTTAAATACCGGCTCATAGATATTATTGAATTCACTTATCATCCCGCCACTAAAAAAACTGCCCGTTGATAGAATATAAAATTTTGCTTCCAGCGGATTTTCTGGATGGTTGGCAGTATACACTGCCTGCACCACATCATTATTAATTTCTGCACGCACAACTTTGTCGCCAGCAATATACACACCGCCCAGCTGTGCAAACCGTGATTTCAGCGCATTGTCAATTCTCAATCCAAGAATTGATGGCGGAAGCGTTGGCACTTCATAAATGAGTAATCTGGTGCGACTTTGCAACATATTGTGTATCTGATTGAAGTTATGAATCCCCATGAAAGCTGGGATAACCACAAAATCAGCACCTTCGGCTGCCAGTCGTATAGCATCAGCAATTCTGTATACATTTTCTTCATCTTCAAAAATACGGGCAATGTCAATGGATCTGAATTCATGAGGATGCCTGGTTAAATCCTGAAGCTGGGGCATATCAATACTTTTAGCAATAATTTCACAGTTTGCAAATAACGCATGCTTTGAAAGCTGTGCTGCAGCTAACTGAGGATGAAAATCACGATAGCCTTCAAAATTTACAATGACAATTTTTTTCATGCTCTTAAAACGGTTATACACGTCCTCATTGAACACGCTTCGTTGAGAAAAGTACGTAGGCTTAAGCGTTCCCAGTGCAGTAACATGGAAATGATTGAGGTTTTCATTATCAAAAAGATATACATTTTGAGTTTCACATTCCTGTTTAAAAAACTGCAATGCTTCAATAATTAATGGCTTGCCGCATTTTGTATACGGATGCTGGGCGATAGTTCCTGTTAAGGTATCCAATGCCTCAAAAGGCTTATACACCACCTTATTGTTTATATATCCCAATACATCAATAGAGCCGGAAGAGAAATGTAATGCACTCATTCCCGATGAAATGATTGCAGTGTGTAGCCCTTCCTTAACACACCGTATACCTGCAGTTAATCCGGAAATTCCACCACCAATTATTATACAATCAAATTTCATTGTTCCTCTTCCTCAACAAGTCCCAGGCCAAATAACCCCTGATAAATCCAGTAGGTAAATTCAAATTCCCGTAATCCATCACCCCACAGTACCGGTTTCATCCCTTTAAAACGTTCTTCAAGGAAATCTTTTAAAAGTTTTGTTGATGTATCCGGCGTAAATTGACCAAATTCAGTGAAAAGTCCTGCAGCACGATAAGCACACAACTCGCCCTGGCATGGCCCCATGCCAATACGTGTTCTTCGTCGTAAATCTACAAGGTCTTTTACTTTAAGATTTTTAATGGCATACTCAACTTCACCCAGTGTGACCATTTCACATTCGCAGATAAGCCCATAATTACGCTTCTGCAAACTCAGGATATTGTGAACACGTTCACCGTGGCGGTAATGTGTGGAACCAACTACTGAATTGGGAATTCCTGAAAAATATTTTATTTTCTTTGTATAGCCAACTCTTTTCTCTGAACCGGGAAGGGGTATTTTATGGGTAACACAGCCTTTATTATTACCAATCTTTTTTGCCACAAGATCTGTTGTCATTTCTGCCATGAGGCGATACGTCATAAGTTTGCCACCAGCTATGGTAATGAGACCCTGAACATTATCACGTTCTTTATGGTCAATGAGCACAACACCACGGCTTATTTCTCTGCCATCCATTTCACCAGAAACTGCAACAAGCGGCCTTACTCCACAATATGCTCGCAACACTCGTGCCCTGGAAACGTTGGGTATTAATTTTTCGCCATCAGCTAATAGCACGTCTATTTCATCATCATCAACAATCAGTTCATCAATTTTGTCATAGGAAACTTTTCTGGAAGTTGTACCAATTAATGATACCGTATCACCAGGAACTATTATATCACCATCCGAAGGGACACGGCACCGGTTTACCACTACATTGTTAATTCTGTAATCAATAATAACCATGGAACCCTTGGAAGGGAACATCTTCAGTTCAATACCTGCAGTAGAACATAAATGCTGACCCCACACACCAGATGCATTTACTATAATTGGTGCATACACCTCAAAATATTCTTTAGTTACCTTATCATAACACTGTACACCCGCTACCTGATTTTGTTTAAGCATGATACGTTCCACTTCTGTATGGGTAAAAACTGTTGCACCCCTCTCCACTGAATCCAAAATATTTGCAGAAGCTAGCCTGAATGGGTCTATGGTTCCATCAGGCACCCATATTGCAGATAGTATATTGGGATTTAAGTTTGGTTCTATTGCCAGAGCTTTCTTTATACTTATTTCTTTAGCATCAATACCAGCGAATTTACATGATTCAAGCAGTCTGTTATGATAGGTTGGGTCATCTTCAGGAAGAGTTACAAACAAACCACCTGTTGGCTCAATACAATGCCATGCTATTTTTTTTAATATTCGGTTTTCATTAATACACTCAGTGGCCGATTCAAGATCTTTAACAGCATAACGGGCACCTGAATGTAAAAGGCCATGATTTCGACCTGTTGTACCTGAGGCTATATCATTTTTTTCAATTAAAACTGCATTTATACCGCGGAGAGTGCAATCACGCAACACACCACATCCTGTGGCCCCGCCCCCAATTATAATTACATCAGTTTCTAATGTCTTCACGTCTCTTCCTTTTAAAATTATAGCAAATCAACTATAATTGCACTATGCCTGATTTCAAAATTATATAGATCCCAATAATTCTTATAATAGAATACTGTATAATACTGCTTTTCAGGAATTATCATTTGAAACCTGATATCTTCAATCACTGAATGGCATTAATTTAATAACGACCTGCATATGTAGTGATAAAATATATGGAATTAATTATTGCGCATGTTGCAGGTAAATCATAAAAATTTAAGATATACTTCTTATAAAAAAATATTGTCAATTAATATATTGATTTACAAATTCAGGTTTAAACATGCCCCGTATAAATGTTACCATAAACTTATCGGTTAATTCATCAATCTCAGGTTCAGATAAACGAGGAACAGACAAAATTGCCTGATATGCTATCATTAAAAGACCACCAATCAGTATACTTGTTGTTATCTGCAAATCCACGCCATCTCGTAAAATACCCAGATGTTTTGCAAGCCGTAAATCATGCAATATATGCTTGCGTAAATTCTTTTCAAATTCACCTATAAGTTTCTGAATATGTGGGTTAAAACCAAAACCAGTTTTCAACAGGATTGAAGTAAGTTCCCGATCGTTATTCAGGAATATAATTGTTAACTTAATCCTATGTCGAAAATAAGATACTGGATCTAATGTTTTAATTTCCTGATGGCTGATACTGACAGTACGTTTCCATTCTTCCAGAGAACGAATTAAAAGTGATAAAAATAAATCTTCCTTATTGCGAAAATATTCATAAATAGTACCTTTGCCAATATGAGCAACTTTAATTACATCCTCAACATAAGCCTCATAATAGCCCTTCTCGGCAAATACCTTTTTTGCGCAATCAAGAATATGCTGCCTGCGCAACTCTGCTTTCATTGCAACCCCTATTCAATATATTTTTATAACATTTTTAATAATTAAAAATTCTTTATATTTGGTCAATAACTTTTTATTGCTAGTATTTATTGTTCAGAACTTTGATCCAATTTTAGCAGTGCATCTCTTAAATCATCTATAGTAAATGGTTTTTGCAAAAATACTGAGGGCTTACTATCATTCATTAACTCCCGGTAAGAATCATCTGAATATCCTGAAATAAAAATTACTTTCATATCCGGTATAATTAATTTTAATCTGTTAAACAGTTCAATACCATTCATCTGCGGCATAACTATATCAGTAATTAATATATCAATGTTGTTTTTATAGTTCTCTGCTACTTGAAGCATCTCAAGAGGATCACTAAATGCATCAACCTCCTGATCAAGTAACAATAGCATCTTTTTAATCATATCTAATATGATTAAGTCATCTTCAACAACTAAAATTTTATTTTTAGATATACCAATACCTCTATCTTCTGTCCTACCATTATCTCTTACATGACCAGATAATTGTACCTCTGGCAATTGCTCAACATATTTAGGGAAAAAGATATTTACTACAGTTCCTTTACCTGGCTCACTATAGACATTAATAAATCCATTAAACTGTTTTACTATACCATATACTGTTGAAAGCCCAAGCCCTGTTCCTTTACCAACTTCCTTCGTTGTGAAAAATGGTTCAAAAAGCCTTTCCAACGTTTCCTTATCCATCCCTGAACCATCATCAATAAATTGTATCATGGCATAGTCACCAGGTTTACACCCGGGATGCATTGTACAGAATTCTTCATCAAGATATCTATTTTTAGTAATGATTTTTATATTCCCTACGTCTTTTATAGCATCACGTGAATTTGAAGCTAAATTGGTCAGGATTTGAACAAACGTTGTTGTATCAATCCAAATATCATAAACATCATCTGCCAGTTCCAGTTGCACTTTTACATTTTCGCCAACCATTGCAGCTAACATCTTTTCATTTGACATAATAATGTAATTAGGATTTACCCGTATTGGATTTACTTTTTGCTGCCGTGAAAATGTTAAAAGCTGCCGTACTATTTCAGCACTTCGTTTTGTGGCATTTGATATTTCTTCTAAATCTGAATATATTGGATTATCTTTTTCTATTTTGATTTTAATTAACTCTGCATACCCTGAAATAATGCTCAATATATTATTAAAATCATGTGCAATCCCGCCAACCAATCTCCCAATTGCTTCCAATTTTTGCGCTTGCCGTAACTGCTCCTCTAATTTTTCTTTTTGGGCTTCCGCTTCAAGCTGATACGTCATATCTTCTACAATGGCCAATCCACCAACTATTTTATTTTCTACAATGAGTGGAGAAAATAATGCCCTTGCAGGTGTTATTTTATCTGCAGTTACTGATTTGTACCAACCATTATATTCAGATTGTATCCCCTGCAGGCACTTATTAACAGCATCAACAACCCGCTCATCAGGCAACTTTAGAGTATTTAAACCAATCAAAGCTTCCCTGAAAGAACCAATTATCTTAACAAAATTATCGTTACAGGCTGTAATAACTCCATTTTCATCAAATGCATAGATCCCCATTGGGGCATTTTGAAAAATTAGTCTAAATAATTCCTCGCTCTTTTTTAACGCCTCCTCTGCCTGTCTTTTTGCAGTAACATCATGAATAATTGAGAATAAATACTGTTTTCCTTTAATGGTAATGGCACTGCTGTATACATCAACATCGCGTATGTTTCCATCTTTTCTTCTATGCTTAAATTCAAAATACACACGTTTACAGGCTCGTGCCTCTTCCATACGTGCCTTAATCTCTTCGGGGGTTAATGTGTTAATTTGCTGAATTTGCATCGATTGTAATTCTTTTCTACTCCACCCATAAAACTCCACTGCAGCCTCATTTGCATCAACAATATCTCCTGTATCGGGATCAATGATAAGCATAACTGCTTTGCTGTTTTTAAAAATGGTTCTATACCGTTCTTCACTTTCTTTCAGTTCATGTTCAACTTTCTTACGTTGCGTTATATCGCTTATTGATCCAAATAAAGCAGCTATTTTACCCTTTTCATCTCTGATTACCCGGATTTTAATATCTCCCCATACAACCGTTTGATATAAAGTAATGATTCTGCATTCAACTGAAATAAAATTATTGTCACCAGGCTCTTCAAACATCTTATCATAGAATAAAACATCATCTTTATGAATATATGTATTCAGAGGCGTATTAATTATATCATCCTGTTTATATCCAAGTACAACCTCAACATTGGGACTTATCCATGTAATTGTCTTTGTAGATGGATCCATACTGAAGACAACAGACGGATTGACACTGAGAACATCATGCAGAAGATCAGCGCTGGCCTGTAAATTTTGCAGTGCCAGTGTTCTATTTTCAATGGTTTTAAATATAAGAGCTATCGCACATAAACCAGAAGAAAGTACTATTAAATACTGGATGCCTATAGTAGCTATTACAGTAATCCCACGTGGCCAGGGTAATAATAGCTGGCACAGTAAAACCAGAACATGTGTTATAACCGCAAATAGAACGATTCCATACAGGGGGATGGTTGTTGGTTCATTTTTAAAAATTCGACGAACAACCAATCCACTCAAGGCTGAAACAATGACCGATGCAACTCCAGCATAAACTCCCGGACCACCCAGAATAATCCGGTAGCTTCCAGCAATAAGCGATGCAATAAGTGATGCGACACCTCCTCCATACAAACCTGACAATGCTATAACAACTGATCGTCCATCATATATTATCCCTTCCTCAAATACAAGGGGGGTTGACATTGCAGCAATTGCTGATAAGCCAAACAATAAACCTGAAAAAACTCTGTATGTATTTGGATAATTTTTTCTGAGTGTAAGAATGGGGCCCCATATTACACTAAGGGCAATAAGTAATGTTATGTTGTGTACAAGTGTTAACAGCATCTATTTTTTACCATAGAGAGCACTGTATAATTAATATCAAAACTGCATAAAAAAAGCAAGAATAATAAATGTAACAATTTTTTATATAACCATTACAAACTGGCAATGATGTATGTTGGTTTCTTTAAACTGATATAATGTTTCATCATACAGGGAATACCTGAATGCCACAGATGTACAACAATTTTGACTAGAATATAAATTCTGGAAATATTTTGCAAAACCAATATAACAAATATTATATTAAAGATATAAAGACGATTGACATTTCAATTATTTTATCCTAAAAAAGTAAAAAAATATCAAATACTTTGGGAGGAAACGATGTATTTTGAAACTACTACCTGTATTTCTCTTCAGCATATTGAAATCCTTGAAGAATTTGCACAACAATTAGGCATTCCTCTTCGTACTATTATTGTTTATATGATTATGTATGCTGCTAAGAAAGAAAAAAAGCAATACAGAGCATTTAAACGCATAGCCTACCGCAAACGAAATGCCGATAATCCCTGGAAACGGGTACATCTGGTGTTGTACCAATCTGAGTATGAGTTTTTCCTGGATGTGAAGAAGCTGTGGAAGATGTCGCTAGCGCATGTTATTGAGTTTTGTGTGGATAATGTGCTGGTTGAATTTTTTGAATATTTCAAGGTACGATTGGCAAAGATAAATTCCGATAACTATCCTGAGAATTTGCCAAGTTACTACGAAAACAGGTCATACACCTTTGATTTTTACCGTGAAAACGGCATCCATTGCCTAAAATTCTACTGGGGACCTCCTCCCGAAATGCTAAGCATATAATTTTTTCATCTATTTTTTGCATATAAATATTTGATTACAGATATAATTGTTGTATACTTTTTTTATTTGGCACAAATTCCATAGATGACGTATTTATCATTATGACACTTGAGCAATACATTATTTCCTTCTTAATTGTATTCATATCTGCATTTGTACAGGCAATAACCAGTTTTGGTTCAGCTCTTGTATCCATGTCACTTTTGCCATTCCTTTTCCCTATGAACTTTGTAACACCCCTGGTTGCACTTAATGGTTCATGTATCACTGCTCTTAATTTTTTCAGGCTCCACCAGCATTTTGACCCAAAAAAAATTAAGCCACTTATTATTGGAGCAATTCCTGGTATACCAACAGGCATATATTTGCTTGTTAATCTGCCTGAAAGCATCATTAAAACAACCCTTGCTCTGGTAATTATTGGATACGCTGTATATTCTCTCATAAATACTAAATCAGGATTTACTATTAATTACAGAGCAGGGTATGCGCTGGGTTTTGTTGCAGGCTGTTTAGGTGGTGCATTTAATACTGATGGTCCGCCAATAGTGATCTACATAACTTCACAGCACTGGTCAAAGGATGAAATGAACATCTCACTTTCATCATATTTCCTTTTCTCAGGATTAACGCTTGTTACCATGCATACCATTGGGGGGGTGTTAACCAAGCACGTTGCGTTATTTTTTATTATGCTTCTACCAGCCATTTTTTCAGGGGTATACGCCGGCAGCTTGGTTTATAAAACTATTAATCATGAAGTATTTAAAAAAATAGTATTAATCCTTCTTATTTTAGTGGCGATAGTTCTTATTAGTAAATAAAGATAATAAAATACTAAACCTCATTTAATTAAGTTAATGAAAAAAAAATAACACTTACTAGTGATAACACAATAATTCAACGTATTAGTAATAATATTTTTCACACCAATTTTTTAAAAAAATAGCTTGACATTAATATAATATTAATAAATAGTAAATATTTACAAATAACTTATATTTTTATTTATGAATATTAACCAGGGTAGCAGCAAACTATGGATTTAGGTTCAGTGCTCAGGCTTAAACGCAAGGAAAAGAAGATGACATTGAAGGCTGTAGCTGAAAAGGCTGGGATCTCTGAGGGATTTTTAAGCCAGATTGAAAATAATGTTAATTCACCATCGGTAGATACTCTAATGAATATATGCAGCGCTATAGGTTGTAATGCTGCAGAAGTCATTGAAAAAGCACAAAACCAGGAACGCATTGCAGTTATCAGGAAAAATGACCTTTCTGATGTTGATATACCACATGTTGGATTTGCAACAAGACGATTTTTCCCTCCAGAATCACGGAGGACAATAGATAGTGCAATATTAATTATTGAACCGGGCAAAAGTATTCCTGCCCGTAAAGGGGTTCGCAACAGCCAGGAAGTCCTTTGTGTTATAAAAGGTTCTCTGGAATTAACGTATAATAGAGATGTTCTGACTCTGAATCAAGGAGACACAGCACATTTCTGGACATTACCAGATAATCAAGTAGTTACCAATAAATCGCACTATATTACCATTGCCCTTTGGATAGGCACTATGTAACAAACTCTCGTTCGTTTACTATTAAATATTCCGACCATTTATTGACTTATCATTTTTTTCTATAACAATGTTATCGAATCAAATGTAATGAGATCTTTGATTATTTTTGTTTTGTTATGTCTATTATAATCCTGAATATATATTTCAGGATTTTGCCATTCTTTAAATATTGGAGGAGGAAAGTATTATGAAAGAGCGAGTAGCAATTGTGGGTATTGGAGTGACTGGTTTTTCATCTGTCAGTCCCTCCATATCTTTTAAAGAGCTTACCTATACTGCCGCAGTCAAAGCCTATCATGAAGCTGGGTTACATCCAAAGGAAATTGATTCATTTATCACAGCTTCTGAAGATTTCATGGAAGGGTATAGCATCTTTGATGAATACGTTCCTGACCAGATGGGTGCAGTTATGCGTCCTGTACAAACAGTTACTGCAGATTTTATTCAGGCTTTAGGCATAGGATGTATGATGATCAATACTGGTAGATTCAGGACAATAGCAGTTGAAGCACATAGCAAAGCTTCAAATGTAAAAACGTTGAATGAAGTTAAAGCATTTGCCCTTGATCCTGTATATATCAGACCTCTTAAAGAAAATGCTGACTTTTTAGCTGGATTAGAAATGAAGCGTTTTCTTGAAGAAACAGGAAACACCGAGGAACAATGTGCAGAGGTTATAGTAAAAAATAAAGCTAATGCTCTTAACAATCCTTATGCAGCACATGCTGCAAGCCTCACAATTGATGACGTTCTATCATCACCACCCATATCGCTTCCTCTTAAAGAACTGGATGCTGCAAAGCCTGCTGATGGTGCAATTATGATTGTACTGGCATCAGAAAAGGAAGCAAAAGCATTGTGTAAAAAACCAATTTGGATTCGCGGTATAAGTTGGTTTTCAGGGCAGGGTAATCCATGGTGTCGAGATTTTGCTTATGCTGATTATGCACAATTAGCTGCTCAAAAAGCTTTTGCAATGGCAGGTATAGCTAATCCTTTGAAAGACCTGGATTTTGCTGAAATATGCGATGAATATTCATATAAAGAACTACAACATTTAGAATCAATTGGCATTGCACGAAAAGGTGAAGCCGGTTTTCTAACACAAACAGGTGTTACAAAATTAGGAGGACTATTACCCGTTAATGTTTCAGGGGGTTCATTGGGTGTTGGCCATACATACGAAGCTAGTGGCGGAATGAAAGTCGTTGAAGCAGTTATGCAATTGAGGCATGAAGCCGGAATCCGCCAAATACCTAATGCAAAGACTGGTCTTGTTCAGTCTTGGCGGGGTGTTCCAACTGCCACTGGAGCTATCGCCATATTATCAAATGAATAAAGGAGGAGGGTGTATATGGGATTTAGAAAAGTTGCAATTGTCGGCGCAGGCATAACTAAGTTTGTACGCAGAGCACAGGAAACCGGCCCTGAAATGTCATACCTAGCTTCAAAGATGGCACTGGATCAGGCTGGATTAAAACTTAAAGATGTAGAAATGGTCACATTAGGCACAGCACCTGATGCGTTTGATGGGGTTCATATGAAAGGTGAGTATCTTTTGAGCGGTGCTGGTGGCAATAATAAACCTTATATACGAAATTTTGTAGGAGGTGGCACAGGAGTTTTTGCACCAATTCACGGCTGGATGCATGTTGCATCTGGTGCATGTGATGTATGCCTGGTTGTATGTTCTGAAAAAATGTCATCCTGCCATCCGCATCCTCAAGGAGCATTTTTAACTATTTTTGACCATACAACCGAACAACCGTTAAAACCAACATTGATTTGGATCTTTGCATTAGAAATGCGTCGTTACATGGAAACATATGGATTAACCAAAGAAGATATTGCTCGTGTTGCAGTAAAAAATAAAAACAATGCTCTTGACCATCCATCAGCACAAGTAGCCGAAGCAGTAACCATTGAAGATATTTTAAATTCTGAAGTTTTAGCTGAGCCCGTTCACCGTTTAGATATTAGCCCTGCATCAGATGGTGCTGCAGCTGTAGTTTTGGCAAGCGAAGACGTAGCAAAGCGATTGACTGATAAACCGGTATGGATTGATGGCGTAGGTTGGAATTTAGATACAGCATATTGGGCAACAAAAGACCTTTATTATCCTCGATATGTTGAAAAAGCAGCACGCATGGCATACGAGATGGCAGGCATTACAGAGCCACACAAAGAAATACAGGTAGCGGAGCCCTATGACCCCTTTGACTATAAAGAGCTTCACCATATGGAAGGCTTGTTATTGTGTGAGCGTGGCGAAGCTGCCAGACTTACAGCCGAAGGGTATACAGCACGAACAGGAAATCTTCCCACATGTCCTTCTGGTGGCGCACTGGGAGTAGGCAATCCAATTGCTGCAACTGGATTGATGAAGGTCATCGAGATTTTCCTACAACTGCGTGAAGAAGCAGGCAAACGTCAGGTCCCTGGAAAGCCACGTGTAGGAGTTGCCCAAGCATGGGGCGATCTTATGCAGGTTGGCACAGTTATAGTATTACGACGATAGGAGGCAAATATGAAAATAGAAAATGTTCCAGTAAAAGGCCTTTCAAGTGATGAATATGAAAAAACTCTTAAAATATCATGGAAACCAACTTTACAATATGCTTGGGATAATGGAATTGGCATTGGCAAATATCTGCAGTCGTTAAAAGAAGGAAAAATTTTAGCTGCATATTGTGAAAAATGCGGCCGCATAATGTTGCCCGCCCGTGCTTTTTGCGAAATGTGCTTTAGGCCAACTGATAAATATTTACCTGTTAAAGATACTGGCACTGTAAATACATTTGCAATATGCCATGTCAACTGGGATGCCAGCCGTCTTAAACCTGATGAACCGCGCTACATCCCTGCAGTTATTGAGATAGATGGTGCTTCACCAGGTCAGGGAATTATGCACTTACTTGGCAATGTTGAACCAGCAAAAGTGCGTATTGGTATGAAGGTTAAGGCAGTATGGAAACCTGCAGATAAAAGAGAAGGTTCAATAACTGATATTCTTTTCTTTGAACCATACTAAAAGGAGGCATGCCATGTCATTTAAAGAAACTATTCAATCAAATATACAATTAAGTTATTTTGAAGGCCAGATACCAGTTAATTATCAGTATACTCTGGGAGTAGCTGGAAATAAATTTTTTGAAACACTTAAACAAAAAGGCGAATTTATTGCATCAGTATGTTCACATTGTGGCGTAAAAACTATATACCCATTGATTTATTGTGAAGAGTGCTTTAATCCAATTGATACATATGTATCAATTGAATTAGAGGGAGAATTGTATTCATTTACCAAATGTTATAGAGATTATCAGGGTAATACATACGATGAACCACATGTTATAGGCTTAATTCGATTTGATGGAATTAAAGGCGGAATAATACACCGTTTAAATATTAATGAAAAAGATTTAAAATTAGGAATCAGGGTAAAAGCAAAATTAAAGCCTACAAATAAACGCACTGGTGGTCTTGATGATATTGTGTGCTTTGAAAAAGTATAAATACCAAAACAACATAATGTTACCATAAAAATAATAAAAGAGGTTCGCCATGTATGACTTTGGGTTAACCGAGGAACAAAAGCTTCTCCGTCAGAATGTGCGAGAATTTGCTGAAAAAGAAATCTTACCCGTGGCTCAGGAACTTGATGAAACGGAAACCTTTTCAGTAGAGCTGACAAAAAAAATGGGTTCCATGGGCCTTTTTGGGATCGTTGTGCCACAGGAATATGGTGGTGCAGGCATGGATTATTTATCATATGCGATAGTTGTTGAAGAAATAGCTCGCATCGATGGTTCACAGGCTGCAACAGTAGCTGCTGGCAATTCCTTAGGGATTGGTCCCATATATTATTTTGGCAATGAGAAGCAGAAGCAAGAGTGGCTGCCTCGTCTGTGCAAAGGCGAAATACTGGCATCATTTGGTCTTACTGAACCGGAAGCCGGTTCTGACGCAGGAGCAAGCAAAACCACTGCCCGTTTAGAACATGGGCAGTGGGTTATAAACGGCAGCAAAATATTTATCACAAACTCAACATCACCAATGGCAGGCGTGTGCACAGTTCAGGCAATCACTGGCAAACGAGATAATGGGAAAAAAGAAGTATCGTGTATACTGGTGCCAAATGGCACTCCAGGTTTTACAGCAAAAAAGATGACCCGAAAAATGATGTGGCGTGCATCTGACACAGGGGAACTTTACTTTGATGACTGCAAGGTGCCGGAGGAAAATCTACTGGGCAAACGTGGAGAAGGATTTCATCAGATGCTATCGACACTTGATAATGGAAGGCTTGCAATAGCCGCCATGGGCCTTGGTGGTGCACAGGGAGCTTACGAGTTAGCATTAAAATATGCTAAACAACGCAAACAATTTGGGCAACCAATTTCAACCTTCCAGGCAATAGCATTTAAGCTTGCCCAGATGGCAACTGAAATTGAAGCCGCACGAAACTTATTGTATAAAGCCTGCAAGTTAAAAGACGCTGGCCTCCCCTTCTCAAAGCATGCCGCCATGGCAAAACTATACTGCTCTGAGGTCATGGGGCGGGTGGTAGACCAGGCAGTGCAAATTCATGGTGGGTATGGACTTATGAAAGAATATAATGTTGAGCGCTTCTACAGGGATTACAAGCTGTTAACCATTGGTGAAGGGACATCAGAAATACAGAAAATAGTAATATCACGGCAAATCGGCTGTTATGAATAAATAAGACACCAACCTTTCATGCCAATCATGGAATTTGTTTGAAAAACCTGAGATCCTGAATCCTTATTCAAGAAAAATCGTGTAAAAATTCTTTACAAGAAAAATATCCATAAAAATTTTACCATTAGTATAAAATACTTGCCAATAATAGTGTTGTAATATATTATTAATAGTGTAAATTTTTTATTACAAATTTTATACTATAATTGGATTAGATTTATATATCCCTCTCATAAGAGACTGGGATATAAACTTAAAGCAAACTGTTTTATTATGAAACAAAAACAAAAGCCACATAATTATGCCATTTTCGTTGCACGGCAACCAATATTTAACAGGCATAAAGAATTATATGGCTATGAAATATTATTTCGTAGCGGCTTTGAAAATTTTTATAATGCACTTGATGCTGATGCATCAACATCAAAAACCCTTATTAATAGCTTTTTAGTCATTGGAACCGATTCACTGACAGGTGGCAGAAGAGCATTCATTAATTTTACTGAAGAAACCTTAAAAACAAACCTTGCCTATTTTTTCCCAAAAGAAGTCCTGACAATTGAAATACTTGAAACAGTTCCCATTACACATGAAATCATCGCTATTGCAAAAAAACTAAAAAGCCAGGGTTATAAAATCGCGCTTGATGATTTTGTATTTACTGATGAATACCGTGAATTACTCCCTTTTGCGGATATCATAAAAGTTGATTTTTTAAACACGACTACCTTTGAGCGCATTCAGATACATAATGAAACAGCACATCTCAACATCAAACTACTGGCTGAAAAGATTGAAACCTATGAAGATTTTCACGAAGCCCTTTCACTGGGATACTCATACTTTCAGGGATTTTTCTTCAGCCAGCCAGAGATTATAGAATCAAGAGATATTCCTGTCTATAAACTCAACTACTTAGAAATATTACAGCAAATCCATAAGGAAGATGTTGATTTTGGCAAATTAGAAGAGATAATAAAGCGTGATGTATCATTAAGCTTTAAACTGCTTAAATTCATCAATTCTGCTGCGTTTGGATTTGCCAGCCAGATTGGTTCAATTAAACACGCGCTGGCACTACTGGGTATACGTGAATTCAAAAACTGGCTATCATTTGTGGTACTTCACAGCATAGCACAGGATAAACCACAGGAACTTATTGTAACATCATTAATACGTGCAAAATTTGCTGAACTTTTAGCCAGCTCATCACAGTTAAAACCGCAGGCGTCCGAATGTTTCCTGATGGGCTTATTTTCACTGGTTGATGCATTTTTTGACAGGGATAAAAAAGAAATTTTTCTTGAACTACCTCTTACTGATGATATAAAAAATGCAATTTTAAAGCAACAGGGGCCCTATGCAACGCTTTATCAATTTATTACTGCCTATGAAAAAGGTAACTGGGAAGCAGTGAACAGATTATCAGAAGAGCTTCAGTTACCAGCTGAGCAGATAGCGCAATCATACCGTAAAGCAATTGAATGGGCTAACACATTTTTTGTGCATCAGTAGAACATATTCCTTGACAGACATTTCCAGACCATTATCACCATGATACATGCATACCAGAAACAACATCGTTATTGCAATCACCTGTTTTGTTATAATCCTGGCGATAGCTCATAGCATGCATTCACAGGCTGCCAACAAATCCTTGCAGCAGTACACCCGCATTGTCTCACTGTCGCCATCCATCACCGCAATGATACAGGATTTAGGATGCGAACATTTACTTGTAGGAGTCACACAATACCACCCTCCGCTTTCAAGGGCTATACCTATAGTGGGCACTATCACCAATCCCAACAGTGAAGCAATTATTGCATTACAGCCTGATATCATACTCCATTCAAAAGAAGATTCACCAACACAAAAGATTGATATGCTCCATCATGCTGGCCTTAGATTGTATGCTCTACCTTCGGCAGATTCATTTGAAACCATTTGCAGTAACTATCGTACAATAGCAGGTATTCTGAATAAAAAAGATTATGCTATTCACAAACTTTCAGAGTATAAAAAAAAGCGCCATGCTCTTATACACACAATAAATCGCAGTGCACTTATTCTGCTTTCAGCCGATCCTTTTATTGCTGTCTCACGGCATTCATACATCAGCAATATCTTTGCCGATGCTGGCATTGACAATACATTGTACTTCAGCAAAACACGCTACCCTATTGTACAGATGGAGTATTTGCTTGCGCAAAAAGTTGATATGATTATTGTACTGAGCAATGACATGTTACCCGATACAATTGAAAAAACAAAAAACATCGTTCACATGCCATATGATGGATTATATCTGTACACACCACGCCATTACTGTGATTCATTGCAACACGTAGTTACTGTGTTATATGGTAAGTGAAATATTTATGGCAAAATTTATCTATTATGAGCTATCGCACCAATTTAAAATGTTGACATAATGAAGCTTTGATACTGATACTTTTATCCAACTGTAAGCTATGAAAAAATTTTCCATAATCATAAGTATTATACTGGTCTGTACAGGATGCTTACTCATACTGGCGATAGCTCTTTCGACAGGTGCATCGCACATAACATTGCTACAGGCAATCACAGGCACTGACTTCGTTGCAAAACAAATAATTATGCTGCGTTTTCTTAGAGTACTCATGGCATTTTTTGTTGGTGCTGCTCTGGCAGTGTCAGGCTGCATATTTCAGGCACTGTTAAAAAATCCACTGGCCGAACCGTATACACTGGGTGTATCAGGTGGCGCAGCGTTTGGTGCAAGCATTGCCATTATTACTGCATCTGGCGCAGTTTCGGTATATGCATTTATTGGTGGTGTGTGTACTGTGGTAGTGATTTTCTTCATTGCTAAGGCAATGCAGTTTCATCCCACAGCAATTATTTTAGCCGGCATATCATTAGGCTTTGTGCTTTCATCGGGGGTACTGCTTGTATTTGCATTTGCAAAACCCGATACCATACACAAAACGCTGATGTGGCTCTCTGGCGACCTGTCTATGGCTCACTATGAACATATCACACTGTATTGCATGAGTATACTGGTGCTTACAACAATGACACTTTTTTTTCATCGGCATTTAGATATCATATCATTTGGTACAGGGTTTGCCACAACCCATGGCATCAGCACAGTTCATATAGCTATTCTTTTCTGGATAGCATCACTTGCAACAAGCATCACCGTGGCCGCAACTGGCATCATTGGCTTTGTTGGGCTCATTGTGCCGCATGCAGTGCGCAGTATAAAAGCCAATCACGCATTTCTTTTGCCGGTATCAGCAATTGCTGGCGGCACCACACTGGTACTGGCCGACACCATTGGCCGAAGCATCGTCATGCCTTATGAAATTCCATCAGGCATTATTACTGGATTCTTTGGCGGGATATTCTTCCTGATTCTTCTATTAACACGAAGAGACACAGTATGAGTTTATTTGAATTCACCAACATACAGGCTGGTTACAGAAAAATTCCTGTGCTCGATATTCCCCGTTGTACCATTAATACTGGCGATTTCATTGGCATCATTGGACCAAACGGTGCAGGTAAATCAACACTGCTGAAACTGCTTGCACGCATTTTAACCCCCTTATCAGGAACTATCGCCTATAAAAAACAAAATATTACAACCATACCACACACAGTATATGCAACACAGGTATCATCAGTAACTGATATTGAACGTGTGCTTCCCTACACGGTGGAATCGTTTATTGCCTTAGGCAGATTTCCCCATGCTACGGTTACAGGTTTAAAAGCACATGATTACAAAGCAATTAATGAGGCCATGCAGTACTGTAACGTACAACACTTACAACAAAAAAAGCTTACCGAGCTTTCCTCAGGCGAACTGCAGCGTGTTAACATTGCCCGTGCGCTGGCTCAGAGTACTGAGTGTATTCTACTGGATGAACCGGTATCGCATTTAGATATACATCATGCTATTGCCATCATGGATATCCTGCGCAAGCTCAATCAACACGGCAGCACCATCATTGCAATACTGCATGATATCAACATTGCATCTGAATACTGTAGCCGCATCATTGGCGTTAAAGATGGAAAGATATTTTTTGATGGAAAACCACAAGAGTGTATTACCTATCAGAATATTGAAGCGCTGTTTGACTGCGTGTGTCTTGTGTATACAAATCCAATCTCAGGAAAGCCATACGTGTATCCTGTACCTGAGCACGTGAAACAATAAATCTCTGATATTTTAATTATCAATTGCAGCGGTAACTTTAGCCAATGTTTGTGCAATTGCGTTAATCTGCATTGTCAATTCATTCATCTGCATGGTTCTATCTGCCACTATCTGGGCTACATCCGATAGTTTCTGTATGGATGACACACTCTCATTCATGGATGACTGCTGTTCATTTATTGCCATGAGTATTTCATGGGAAAGTGAATCAAGCACATCAGCCTGGCGTTTTACATCTTGTATAGCCTTTTGTTGATTACCTATTGCATTACGCACCTCATTGATGTTTGACTTGCTGGCACTTATAATGGCAATCATGTCATTCAATGCCTTCTGCGTATTTTGCATGATGGAAATACTGCTGGTTATATCCTGATTAATGCGTGCCAGTTGCGATGATATTTCCTTTGCATTATCCGAGGTAGCCATTGCCAATTTACCAATTTCATCAGCAACAACCGCAAAACCCCTGCCATATTCACCAGCCCGGGCTGCTTCAATGCTTGCATTTAACGAAAGCAAATTGATCTGATCAGTAATGTTACGAATAACTTCTAGAAATGAATTAATGGCACCACCGCTTTGGGTTACTATATCCATGATATGTGATAATTCATTTAAACTTGCTTCGGTTTTTTTTGAATAGTCAGTTATGCTAACAATATTATTCAACATCTGTTCGCCAACAGTTATTACATTCTTCTGTATCTCAATGAATTCATGGATCCTGTCTTTCATCAATTTTGTTTCATCTGTTTGTTTGATAGTATTTTTGTAAATAAGTTCAATTGCCGAGGTTTGTTCTTCGTACATTGATGAAAGCTCTTCACTCATTGTAGCTTCATCATTTGCCACATCTGAAAGAACGGCGCTAATTTCGGTTTGATTCTGGCTTACATCAATAAGCGACTTGTTTACAGTTTTGGCTTCATTAACTATCTCCTTTAACTGATCAGCTTTAGTTAGTGCATTTTTTTCATTTTCCAGAGCCGTAAATGCAAATCGTTGTAAATTCCGTAATACAGCAACAGTTATTGCAGTAAAGCCAATAAGCATAACGATCTTGCCAATTTCATCATCAATGACGATATGCCCCCATTCTGAACTACCTGAAATAACCGGCATGTGCATAACAAAAACACCAATAATAACCAGTACACTGTATTCAACCGTAGCCACGATACCGGTGAGGATTGTTAAAAACCGATCATTTTGAAACAACGTTAACATGATAAACAAAAAGTATGCCTGGAAAGCTGCTCCTTCATTAATCATCAGGTGTGGCTTTGCAGTAGCCAAATGAGAAAGCTTGAGAATAGTTGGTATGGATATTTCAAAAAGTACTGTACCAAATTTAATAATTTTTGAGTAAAATACCGAAGATACCGATCTAAGGTTCACAATTGAAATAACTGTAAATATAGTAATGGTTATCAGATAGCTTATATTAACAATTGCAGGATTGTTTGGTGCTGCTGATACAACAACTAAAAATAAAATAATTGCAACAACAATCCGTATCTTATTTGCAGTTTTTCTGCCTTCAGCAGCAATAGCATCTATAAGATTCATTATCAATTCTCCAGAATAATATGATCATAGTATTGGGACGTAATGAGCAGCCTCAATGATAAAAATAATCCCAATATGAGCAGACGCTCGTTAAATACAACCTTATACAATCAGTATTGTAAGTCAACACATAAAATTACAGCAACATATATACTTAGCATTTTTATTTTGCAAAGATATAGTTTTTATAATATGTAGAAATGTGTTGCTATTACAGCAACTCAACACCTACTCTCTGTATGTGATCTAACAAATTTTTATTTTTAATTTTGTGTATGTTTATAACATCAAAATAATACGGTACATTAAGTTCTTCATTGAGGCAATAGCTCACTTTGGTTTCATTGCCATCAATGGCAATATCTATATCGCTGCCTGGTTTATTACTACCTTTTGCGCGTGAACCAAACAATATACATCGTGTTACACCGCATGTAATCAACACTTCTCGGATACGTTGTAATTCATCATCTGTTAATCCGTACATACCTTATCCTTGAATGTATCATATAATTTTTCCAATAACGGATAATATTCATTTTTTATTTTATTATACACTTCATTGGCTATATCCTCATCATACGTATGTACTGTTAAATTTCTATCCATAAGAGCATCAAGCCAGGTTTGCCCATTATCTATTATCCCACTAAAATATGCAGTTTTTATAGCATCACGAGGTGAATGTATATCATATCCAATATATTCACAGTAATCTTTTAAAAGCTTCCAGGATAACTCAAATGTTATTTCAAAAAACTGAATAATACCTGCTTTTTCTTATATAGTAGGATTCTGGACTTTTAAAGAATCCTGCAATAACGCAAATGACTGAGAATAATTATGAAATCGCTGTTTATACCTGATATCCTGCATACTGTTATCGTGTCAAAGTTAATTCTATGTTCCTTATAATATATTTTTTACATAGCTTTGTCAATTATTATCTTAAAAATATCATGCTGGCATTAATATAATATTATTTAACAATCAACCAATACCAAAAATCAAATAAATTTTTATTGACACAAATCCCTATATCAATTGCTATTACAATTGCTTTTACGCAAAAGCGTAAAGCAGGAGGAAGTTGGGTGCAAATCCCACGCTGACCCGCAACTGTGATTCCCGGAACCCCGGGATAAGCCAGACACTCCTTGTAGCTGGAATTCCTCGAGGATTGGGAGCCAGTTAGCATCAAAGAAATTTGATTCTAACACTCCGCATGCCTCAGAGCATGCGTTTTTTATGTAGCTTTCCGGTTTCCCGCCTCCTCATTCCAGTGCATCTACAACTTAAAATTCAAAAGAGGAGGTTTTCTTATGGTAAAAATCAAAAAGCTTTTAACAGTACTATTTGTGGCGATAGGCCCTGCTGTCTTTGCCCAGGAAGAAACACCCCTGGAAGATGTTGTTATCAGTGCATACAAAAGCACCATCACCTATGGGCAAAGTTCTTCTGTAAGCATCATTACCAGCAAAGATATTGAAGCAGGAGGCTACCGGTTTGTAAGCGATGTTCTGCAAACTGTTCCGGGACTAACGCTTGTGCAAAATGGGACGTTAGGCGGTACTGCAAGCGTATTTATCCGCGGTGCAAAGACCGGTAACACAGTAGTGCTCATTGATGGCGTAAAGGTTTTAGACCCGTCAACTATCGAACGTACGTTTGATTTTGGAACCCTTACCACCGACTCCATTGAGCGCATTGAGATTATCAAAGGACCCCAGAGTGTACTGTACGGCTCAGATGCAACCGGCGGTATCATCAACATTGTTACAAAAAGGGGTCAGAGCAAGCCTCAGGTTACTGTAAACCTTTATGGTGGTTCATACTATACCACACAGCTTTCAGCAAATATTTCAGCCGGCGATAGTTCATTCAATTATTCTTTTACTGCCGGGCAGCTTTCCGCTCAAGGATATTCACGGTCAACAAGGCCTTCCACAGCAACAACCCCGTACGATGATGATGGGATGTATCAACGCTATGCAATGGGCAAACTTGGTTACACACCATTTACTGTATTAAGCATTGATGCAGGCTTTGCAGTAAAAGAAACAGACCTTGATTTAGACGATTATGCTCTTACAGATGATGCAAACTCCTACGAAAACCGTAAAGAGATATCCGCATACACACAGCTTGAACACACCATTACACATTTCTGGAAACACAGCGTAAACGCAAGTGTATCTCAAACGATACGCTCATACGATGATTTTGACGATGACGGTAGCGGTGGTTTTGCTGATTTTGGAGCGAATAACCGTTACACGGGAACTATCGCCCATACTGAATGGCTACACACTTTCACACTGAAAGATATAAATACGCTGAATCTTGGCATCAGTTTTGAAAAAGAATATTCAAAAGTGCAGGATTACCTGGCTTCATCAAAACTTACCAATGATACATATGTCACTGGCTTTTTTGCTCAGGATCATGTAAATGTAGGTAAAATGTTTTATCTTACCGCAGGGGTCAGAGCCGATAAAAACAACATCTTTGGCTGGCAGCAAAGCTACACAGTATCACCGGCTGTAGTTATACCTACAGTAAAAACCAAACTCAAAGGCAACTGGGGCAAAGGCTACAAAGCACCCAGCCTGTATCAAATCTACGGTGATGGCGGAGTATATGTTGATGAAAATAAAGATTTAAAACCCGAAGAAAACACAGGATATGATGCTGGCATTGAACAACCATTATTTGATATACTTACTGTTGGTATTGCTTATTTTAAAAACAACTATCGCAATATGATAGACTATGATTCCAGCACCTGGCCGGGAAAATATGTTAACATTGGCAGGGTTACTACTAATGGCTGGGAAGGATCGTTCACATTGAAGCCTGCTGAGGCTCTGACCCTAGGAGGTGGATATACGTATACAAAAGCCATAGATGAAAACACTGATAAACAGTTATTACGCAGACCAAAACATCAGGGCTATGGCTCAGTGACTATTAATATTGATTCATTTGCCATATCGCTTATAGGTACATACGTTGGTGAGCGTATGGATTCGGGAAATAAGACATTAAAAAATTACATGAAAACCGATATTGCTGCACAGTATGCTCTGACCCCGCAGCTTACCATACAGGCAAAGGCTGAAAATATCACCAACAAACAATACCAGCAGGCATATGGATACAACATGCCACAACGAAGCTTTTATGCGGGATTAAAGGCAACTTTGTAATATTGTTGTCATGCACAATGTATGAGCGATTTTTCAATCGCTCATACATGCTTTTTGCAATTGAATTTTTTACAGCAATATTTCTTAACTGTAATGCTCTGACCCTTTTTTCTTTTACACCCACCCAAGTATCATGGAATACTTCTTTAGATAGTATTCCTCATACCTCATAAACTTTGCTACCCTCTCAGCAAACGTTTTCCCCAACTGCACAAAGAAGTCATGATGGTCTATAGGTACTCCTACATCAGCATTCTCATCTAAATATGCTCGTATGCTGCTGTAGTGGTATTTGGTAGGCTCAGAGCATAGTCTTTTTCGTATGGGATTATAGGCTAAATACCATAATAACCACAGCAAATAGTGAAACCCATCCTTAGCAAACTCTATGATGCTATCCTTATACCGCTCATTCCAGAATGGTCCGGTTCTACCGGTTATTTTGTTATACACTTC